>DASSPH010000039.1 GCA_035699745.1 Vicinamibacterales bacterium | reverse complement strand
GGCGGGGTCGACGAGGCTCGAACTCGCGACCTCCGGCGTGACAGCCGTCCTTTTATGGAGGGTGCGTCGACTTCCGGACGGATCCGGGGTTCTTCGAACGGATTCCCGTCGCGCGGTAACGCGGGTGGTACAAGGAACGCTGCGAGGGGTGCCGCCCGTTTCAAGGCCGCCAGTTCGAATGGGGTGATGTTCCAACTCGTTCTTCGTGCTCTCCGCGGACGACCGCGACCTCGAGCCGAGGTCACTGCACGAAACGTGAGCCGCTGTCGACCTGAGGTTGGGAATGGCGCCAGCGTCAGGGGCATTCCTCTTGGCGAGGAAAGCCCGCCTGGCGTCGGGCGCAACGGAACCGGGTATGGAGACTCCGCCTTTCGCGTCGTCGGCAAGTGAATGCGACGGCTCCCGCCTCGCTCGTTCTCGGCACCACGAGGCTCTGACACAGACGTGACTGAGCGGCGGCGGCGCATCCGCCTCGCATCCGTCTCTCAGTTTTTCTCCACGCTGATTGTCACCGTGTTGCCACCTTGTGGCCACACGCCGGTCTGGAACCTGACCTTATAGCTGCCGCACAGCCATTCGAGCGTCCGGACCGTTCCGCCTTCCTGAGCGCGGCTGACGTTGCGCACCTCACAACGCGCTCCGGACGGCAATGCCTGCGCCAGTTGATCGGCGATCTCTTCGGCGCTGGGCGTGAATCCCGGTCCCCAGGCGAACGACACGCTATGAATGCGACCGTCGGCCGTGCGCATGCCGATACCCGGCTTGGCAGGACTGCGCTCGATGGGCTGAATCGACCACCCCCCGTCGATCCGCTGCACGTTGTACTTGTTGCGCAACTGTTGCACGGCCGCGGCGTCGGGCGCGCCGAGCTTCAACGGTACGGAGTCGATCGAGAGCTGTTGCGCCGTCGCGGTGCTGAACGACACGATGCTCGCAGCAAACACCATCAACCAGAGGCAGACGTATCGGACTCTTTCCATCGGGCGGAATCTGGCTTCCCTATTACCGGTGAGAGCAGCGCGCGCCGTAACGTGTCTGTTCACTTGACCTTCGGTACGCGAGTTCGCCCGATGATGACCTGCGGAAGGCCCACGGCAGGATCGTACTCGACGATGTTGCCAAATGGCGTGCCGACGTACGACGGCACCTTTAGCGCGTCCGCCCTCTGTTTGTCCGGCGCCGACAGGCCGTTGAAGGATGCCGCCCGTTTCAGGGCCGCCGGTTCGGACTTGCTTCTGTTCGTTCCACCGAAGCGAGACAGCGAGCGAGGTCTATTGCCGCCGGGACCCCGCCGTCAGGCGTGAATGATCGAGAGCTCGAGGAACTTCTCGAACGGATCGAAGTCCCGGTCCCGATGAATGAGCGCGTGCTGCGCGCGAATGCAGAACGTCGCAATCAGGCAGTCGATCGTTTTGCGAACAGTATGGCCGTGGGCGCGAAGCGTCCGATAGTTGTGCGCGGCGTCACGAGCCAGATCGGGGCCGCACACGTCGAACACCTCAAGCTTGAGCAACTCACGTTCGACTGCCTTCGCGGCAACCTCGTCGCGAACGCCTTGGAGCACCTCGCAGAGGATGAGATCCGTGAGACCGAGACGCTGTCGCTCCAGCGCCGCGTGCACCCAGTCCGTCTCGGGATTCGTGACGCCGCGGAAGTAATCGACCCAGACGGTCGTGTCGACGATGACCACGGCGCTACTCCGCCGCGCGCCCCTGACGCGAGGTCTCGAGGTCTCCGTCCCAGGCGACCTTGCCGCGCAGGCGACGAATGCTCTTCTGACCGCGCGTGCGAATCAGCAGACGCAAGCCCGCTTCGACAGCCGCGCGCTTGGTGCGCGCGCCGCTGCTGCGCATCGCCTGCCGCATCAAGCGATCGTCGATGACGATGTTGGTCCGCATGAACCCTCCCCATGTGTAAGTGTGACTGATTTGTGTGTATCAGTCAATCGCGGGATGGCTCTTGGGCCCGTTCTCGATGAACTCGTGTTCGTGGACGGATGCACGACCGGTATCTTCATCACCGAGCCCGCCGCCGGAGGCATCCGGCCGACCAAGGATGTCGACGCGATTGTCGACTGTCGACCTGAGATTGGGAATGGCGCCAGAGGGGCATTCCTCTTGGCGAGGAAAGCCCGCCTGGCGTCGGGCGCAACGGAACCGGGTATGGAGAGTCCGCCTTTCGCGTCGTCGGCAGTGAATGCGACGGCTCCCGATGCCGGTGACCCTACCTCGGCTGCCGGCCGTTCCTGCACGAGGTGTCGCGGTTAGGGACAGGCAACTCCGCTCACTTCTCCGATCGCCGGTTTATCTCGTCGATCGCCTCTCGCGCTTCGAGGGCCACGGCGCGCCCGTAGGAGTTCGTGAGTGTCGACCCCGTGGCAAGCCTTCTCAGAGAGACGAAGTCGTCCGCTGTGCCGACAAACCGCAGCGCGAAGACGCAGGAGAACACAACGTCGGCGTGATCATCGCTCAAGTTCCGAATCAGGATGTCGCGGGCTTCGTGATCCGCCAGGTATCCGAGCGATTCGACGGCTTGGTCGCGCAGTGCCGGTGGTTCGTTCCGATCGTCCAGAACCTGTCGGCGCTGGGGTTGGCGCCAGCGTCAGGGGCATTCATCAGAAGCTTCGCGATAGAACTCCCGCCATAGTCGGGTCCGCGTCTTTGAAGACTCTACGATGAACCACGACAGGATCGATGACAGCAAGAATGGACAGGGTCAACCCGACGACCACGTTGAACCGCACGGACTCCTCAAGGGCCACCGGTTCAAACCGGAAGGCGACCTGGCGTCCGATCTCGGTGATCGACGATCACTGCCGAATGTGAATTCCGCTGGTCTTCACAGACGCTCGCAAATCGTCGAGCATAGGCGTCGGAAGCGGCAGCAACTGCTCAGTGCGAGACGCGCGACCGTGACTGGGAGACAATCTCACGCTCGTCACCACGACAACTTCGGCACGCCGTTCCAACGTCTGAATCGCGGCCCGAAGCGCGGCGACTCCAGACATGACGTTGGGGTTGGCAACGATGTCGTCCGCGGTCTTGTCGCGCGGCGCCGTCGGCAACACGAGAAACTGCCATGCGCCCTCGGGCGAGCGCCAACAGTACAGTTCGTACACCTTGTGAACCGGGGCCGCCGCGTCGATGGCAATCCGGCGTTTGCTGGCGGTGTTTTTCAGGTCGTCGAGGATCTGCTGCGGAGGGATGCGCAGTCGTTCGCTTCCGGGGGCGGGCCCGAGGCGGCCGAGGGCTCCCAACTCGGTGACGACGATGATCTGCGCGCCCGGCGGAAGCGTGTCGAGACGACGTCGAAACGCCTCGACGCCACTCATCAGCTCTGGATTGTGGAAGACCTCAGCGGCGGTCTTCTCGCGGCTTGTATTCGGCAACAGCACGAATTGCCAGGCGGCCTGCGGTGTCTGCCAGCAGTACAGTTCGTAGATTTCCGTGACCGGCGGTTTGTCACTCTGCTGAGGGTGCATCGCGGGGAGACACATATTCCCGACCATCAGTAGAGGCACACACACCATCACAGTTCTCATCGTTAGCCTCCTCCCTGCTTGGGAGCGCCGGAGTGCCCCGCGCACGCTGACCTTCATCAATAAAAGACCCGTTCGAGCTTCGCTTTCGCACGTTTGAAGAACGTGCGGGCTCAAGAGTCACGCCGTCGCTTTGGCCGGTATCGGCCGACGAGCAATCGGCACTTGGCGAGGAAAGCCCGCCTGGCGCCAGGCGCAATGGAACCGCGTCATTGAGAGTCCGCCTTCCGCATCGTTCGGCACGTGAATGCGACGGCTCCCGATGCCGATGGCCTTACCTCGTCTGCCGGCCGTTCCTGCACGAGGTGTCGTGGGTAGGGACAGGCAACTCCGCTCACTGCTCCGATCGCCAGTTTATCTCCTCGATCGCCTGTCGCGCTTCGAGGGCGACGGCGCGCCCGTAGGAGTTCGTGAGTGTCGAATCGGTGGCAAGCCTTGTCAGAGGAGTGACGTCGTCCGGGATGCCGACGAATCGCAGCGCGAAGGCGCAGGAGAACACGACGTCGGCATGATCGTCGCTCAGGTTGCGAATCAAGACATCTCGGGCTTCGTGATCCGCCAAATATCCGAGCGATTCGGCGGCTTGCTCGCGCAGGGCCGGCGTCTCGTTCCGATCGTCCAGAATCCCCCGCAAGGTGGGTGACGCCTCGGCGACCCGCCACGTGCCAAGCACCGAGGCCGCCGCGACGCGCCGCTCGTCATCGGTGCCTTGGATCAACAGCGCCAGCAGCTGGGGAATAGCGCCAGCGTCGTTCGCGTCGATCAGCAGCTTCGCGGCCTCCCAGAGGGCGACCGAGTCGCCGCTGTGCAGTTCTTCGAGCGCCCTTGCGGTCTCGTTCGTCATCTCTGTGTACAGCGAAGACCCGGCGGCTCCATCGATTACCCCACCCCGCCGACTATCGCGACGACAGCAGGAACGGCGAGCGCAGTCCAAGGAACGAGCAGTATTCTGAAGCGTCGAATCAACGCCCTCGCTCGAGGCCTCGACGGAGTGTGGCGAGGACTCCCTCTCCAGATCATTGAGATCTCGCCTGAGCGCACGTCCGGTCGATTAGGTCTGTTTCAGGTTCTCGACCATCACTCGTGCTGCCCAGCGAATGGGTTCCCGATTGTCCTCGAGGTACGCTTCTACGTCTCGCATATACGCTTCGTCGCGAGTCAACACCGCCAACGCGGTGAACACGACAGGTAGTCAACGACAGCATCGATTGGGCTTGATCCGATTTCGTGGACACTTTCCGAAAGGCGGATACGATGTCCACGAAATCGGATAAAGCCCACCTCACGCTGCGCGAGTACCATGTCCGGGCACGACTGATCGGGGCGCTCCGCTTGTTCGTCAGCGGAGGACACGATGCGCGAAGTGCGCTACACGCGGCCGGGTGGTCGAGTCCGAAATGCTTCTATCGGTCGCTGCTGCGTGTCACGGGCATGAGCGTGGGTCAGATCCGAGCGCTCGATTCCGAATCGGTATTGCGGCTTGTCGCGCTCCCCGGCGCAAAGCAGCAGACGGCAGGGCCGCGTCTAGGGCGCACCCCTCATGCACCCCAGACAGAGATCGGGCTGTCACCACCCGATCCGATCGACTGTAAGTGATTGTTTTCTAAGGAGTAAATGGCGGGGTCGACGAGGCTCGAACTCGCGACCTCCGGCGTGACAGGCCGGCGTTCTAACCAACTGAACTACGACCCCGTGAAACGTATTCAATTGTCCTGCACACTGCAGCTCGCTCGCCATCACCGAGCGGAAGTGTGGGCGGTGCAGGGCTCGAACCTGCGACAGCCGGCGTGTAAAGCCGGTGCTCTACCACTGAGCTAACCGCCCCGACACGGCCCAACGTCACTGGCCCGAACGGCCATTATAGCTCACAAAAAGAGCTTTGCCGCCAGCAGCGCGAAAGTGCCCAGCACGCCGAGCAGCGCGCGGTACTCGCGATTGCGGACCGCGCGCGCCGCGCTGAAGCGCCGCGGCTCAGGCGCGGCCGCTCCCTGGCGGTACGCGGGATAGCGCTCGCCGAACTTGTCGGTGAGGTGCGCCTCTTCGGATCGGATCGCGGCGGTGATCGTCGCGGCGAGGTAGGCGATCACGACCGCCGCGGCCGCGATGCTGTTCGAGGCGACGGCGAAGCCGGCCCCCATCACCGCGGATCCGGCATACAGCGGGTGCCGCGTGAACGCGTACGGTCCGCTCGTCGTCACCTCGCGACCCTTCTCCAGGTGGCCGGCGGCCCAGATCCGCAGCGCTTCGCCCGCGGCCGCCAGCGCGGCGCCGATCGCCAGCGACCGCGGCGTCGGATCCGCCAGCCAGAACGCGAGCAGCGCCAGCGCGTATCCCAGCGGCACGCGCCGGCGCGCGAGCGCCTCGGTGATTCGCGGCGATCCATCAGCCACGCCGCCTCCGTGCCACCAGCGTGCGCTGCACCGCGGCGCAGACCTCGGCGAGCTGCACGCCGCCGAGACACCATTGCGCTTTGTGACAGCGCCGCGCGTAATGGCAGCCGCACGCGTCGTAGCGCGAGACGACCGCGTCCGTCTTGTCGAAGGGACCGTTCCGATCCGGATCGGTGGGGCCGAACAGGCTGACCGTCGGCGTGCCGACGGCGGCGGCGATGTGCAGCGGGCCGGTGTCCCCCGAGACGACGAGCGACGCCGCCCGCGCGAGCGCCACGAGATCCACGACGCCGGTCCGCGGCGCCTCGACCGCCGTACCCGACGATCCGGCCGTCACGCGCGCGGCGAGCGCTTCCTCGCCCGGCCCCCAGAGCACCACCGGCTCGAGGCCGCAGGCTTCGCGCAGGAATGCCGCGAGCTGACCGAAGCGCTCCGGCGGCCAGCGCTTGTTCGGCCACGCCGCACCGGCGTTGATCAGGGCGAACGGACGCGGGCCGATGCGGTGCCGCAGCGCTTCGAGCGCGGGCGATGGCACATCGCCGAGCGGAAAGGTGATGCTCTCGTCTTCCACGCCGACGGCGCGCAGCAGGCGCAGGTTCTTGGCGATGACGTGCCCCCCTTCCGCCTCGTGCGCGTCCGAGTAGAACGGCCTCGCGGTCTTCTCGCGCAGGTGCCAGATCGAGAAGCCGACGACCCGCGGCGCCCCGGACGCGCGCGCCAGCACCGCGGACTTGAGCAGTCCCTGCAGATCGATCGCCACGTCGTACGGCACCTGGCGCAGGGTGCGGATCACCGCCGACCATCCGGGCAGGGTCGCCCGCTCCAGCGCAATCGCCCGATCGACCGCCGTCACCAGCTCGACGATCGGCCGATGCCGGGCGTCGACGAGCCAGTCGATGTGCGCGGTCGGAAAGGCGCGGCGCAGCGCCGCCGCCGCCGGAATGGTGTGGACCACGTCGCCGAGCGCGCCGAGGCGGACGATGAGGAAGTTCATCGCTCGCGGATCCGCGCCAGCAGGTCGCGGGTGGAATGGTCCTTCGGATCGCCGACGATGGCGATGCGGCCGCCGTAGGCGCGCACGGTGTCGCGCTCGGGCACGGTGTCGGCCGTATAGTCGGTCCCCTTGCAGTGCACGTGGGGCTCGATCGCGAGCAGGAGCGGCGTCACCGTCGGTTCCGGGAACAGCACGACGTAGTCCACGCCGCGCAGGGCGGCCACCAGCTCGGCGCGATCGTCGGCGCCGAGGATCGGACGGCCCTGGCCCTTCAGTCCGCGCACCGACTCGTCGTCATTGACGGCGACGACCAGGCGATCCGCCTCGCGGGCCGCCGCCTGCAGGTAGCGCACGTGCCCGACATGCAGCAGGTCGAACGCGCCGTTGGCGAAGGCGATGGTCCGGCCGGCGGATCGATCGGCGGCGATCAGCCGGAGCAGCTCCTCCCGCGACACGACCCGTCCCATCGTCAGGCAGGGCGGCCGATGGTGCCGCCGCTGATCGAGTAGCGCAGCTCGCTGGCGCCGACGGTGGCGGTGCCGCGCTTCATCACCGCCAGCCCGCCGGCATGATTGGCGAGGTGCGCCGCTTCCTCGAACGAGGCGCCGGCGCTGATCGCCAGGGTGAGCGTGGCGATCACCGTGTCGCCGGCGCCGGTCACGTCGGCGATCTGATCCGAGCCGACGATTGGAATATGGCGCGTCGGCTGGTCCGGCTCGAAGAGCGCCATCCCGCGGCTGCCGCGCGTCACCAGCACCGCGGCGGCACGCGTCTTCTTCAACAGCGTGCGTCCGGCGCGCTCCAGCGCGCGCAGGTCGTCGCCGATCCGGATGCCGAGCGCGTGCTCGACTTCGGACTCGTTCGGCGTGCAGGCGGTGATGCCGTGGTAGCGCAGCAGGTCGTAGCGCGTGTCGAGGATCACCGGCACCCGGGGCGTGTCGCGCTCGCGGCGGATCGCATTCACCAGCGCCGGCGTGACCAGACCGCTGCCATAGTCGGAGACGATCACCGCGTCCACGCCGCGAAGCGCGCGCCTCGCATGCGCCGCGAACGCGTCGCGGATGCGCCGGTCCTTCCTGAGATCGGCGGACGCGCGATCGATCCGGACGACCTGCTGCTTGGCGGAGTGAACGCCGCCGGCGAGAATCCGCGTCTTCGTGGGCGTGGCGTAGCCCGCCGGCCGCAGGACGTGGCTCACGTCCACGTCGTGCCGCTTCAACGTGGCGAGCAGCCGGCGGCCCGCTTCGTCGCGGCCGACCAGCCCGGCAACCCGCACGTCGCCGCCGAGCGACGCGACGTTCCCCGCGGCGTTGCCGGCGCCGCCGGGGACCACTTCGGTGGAGTCGTAGTTGAGGATCAGCACCGGCGCTTCACGCGACACCCGGGCGATCTCGCCGTAGATGAACTCGTCGGCGATCAGATCGCCGATGACGGCGACGCGGCTGCCGGCGATCGCGTCGACCAGCGCGAGCAGCCGTCCGGGCTCGATGGTGGTTCTCATGCCTGCTGCAGAATCCATGCGGCTGCGGCCGCGAGATCGTCGACGATCGTGGCGCCGGCCAGGCCCGCGCCCCCCTGCCGTTCCTGATCCAGCCCGACCCCGGTGCGCACGAGCACGCCGCGGACCCCGTCGGCCTGCCCGGCGCCGAGATCCTGCCATCGATCGCCGACGACGAACGACCGCGGGAGATCGAGGCCGAGATCGGCGGCGGCCCGCCGCAGCAGACCCGGCTGCGGCTTGCGGCAGTCGCACGCGCGCAGCGACGGGTCGATCGCGCTGGGATGGTGCGGGCAGTAGTAGAAGGCATCGATCCGTCCGCCGCCGGCCGCAACCCGCGCGCCGATGTGCAGGTGCGCCTCGCCGACGAACGGCTCCGGCACGATGCCGCGCCCGATCCCGGACTGATTGGTGACCACGACCACCGCGAAGCCGGCGTCGTTGAGCGTGCGGATCGCGTCGACGCTGAACGGGAAGAAGCGGATCCGGTCGAGGCGATCGGGATAGCCCGCTTCTTCGATGATCGTGCCGTCCCGATCGAGGAACACGGCGCGCCGCGTGCCGCTCATGCGGAACGGTCCGGCGACGGACGCGCGGCCGGCGGCGTCCCGCCGGCGAGATGGGCGCTCACGGAGGTCAGCACGCTCTCCACGTCAATGCGTTTCATGCACCGGTGATCGATCGGACAGTCGCGCAGCATGCACGGGCGGCAGAAGACGTCGCGCACGATGACGTCGGCGTGCCCCGCCGGCGCCGTCGCCCGCTCGTCGGTCGGACCGAAGATGGCCGTCAGCGGCACGCCGAGCGCCGCGGCGACGTGCATCGCCCCCGAGTCGTTCGAGACGAACGCCGCGCAGCGCGCCACGACGCCGACCAGCTCGCGCAATGACGTGCGGCCGATCAGATCCACCAGGCGCGCACCCGGCGGCAGCGTCGATTCTATCGCACGCGCGGTGGGACGGTCGCCGCGCGCGCCGACCAGGACCGCGGTGACGCCCCGCGCCGACAACGCGGCAATCACCTGCGCCACGCGCGCCGGCGGCCACCGCTTGGCCTGGCCGTAGGCGGCGCCGGGCGCGAATCCGACCAGCGTCGCGCCGGCCTCGACGCCGGCGGCGGCGAGCAGCGCGTCAGCCCTGGCGCGCGCCGCGGGGGACGCCTGGATCCGCGGCCGCGCCTCGGCGAACTCAGGCACCGCCAGACCGAGGCCGCGCGCCAGCGCCAGGTAGTACTCGATCTGGTGCACCGTCCCTTTCGGGCGCGGCACACTGCGGGTGAGCAGCAGGCCGCGGCCGGACGCTCGATATCCCCAGCGTTCGGGCACGCCGCTGCGGCGCGCCGCCCAGCCGCTGCCGAAGGAGTTGGTCAGCAGCAGCAGCGCGTCCCCGCGCGCGGCGCGCAGCTGCTCGACCTCGCGATCGCGATCCAGCGTGAGGATCTCGTCCGGCGCCGCCGGTGTGCGCTCCTCGAACAGCGGCGCGACCGGCGCGGGGGCGGCGACGATCACGGTGCGCCCCTCGAATGCACGCCGCACCGCGCCCAGCGCCGGCAGCGCCATGACCGCGTCGCCGAGCCAGTTGGGCACGCGCACGATCAGCCGCGCGATCGATCCGGTGATCATTCCTCCTCAGTCGCGGCGGACGGAAACATGCCGCGCGCCGCGTCGGCCGGCGGCTCGACGTCGCGCCACCGCCGGTGCATCCACAGCCAGAGGCCGGGATAGCGGCGCACGTACATCTCGAGCACGTCGGTGCAGCGCTGGGTGAAGTCGCGCAGCGCGTCGGGGTGATCGGGGCGCGGCGGATCGACGGCATGCTCGTAGACCATGCGGAACCGGCCGCCCGGCAGCGGCAGCGCAAAGACCGGAATGACCGGCGCGCCGGTGCGCAGCGCCAGGGCCGCCAGCGCCGACGTCGTCGCCGCCGGACGATTGAAGAAGTCGACGTAGACCGCGTCGGCCGTCTGGATGTGCTGATCGATCAGCACCGCCACCGCCTGATTCGCCGCCAGCGCGCGCAGCACCCGGCGCACCGCGCCGCGCCGGTAGATCACCGAGTTGCCGGTGCGTCCGCGGACCTCTTCGAGCAGCGCGTGAAGGCGCGGGTTGTCCAGCGGCCGCGCCAGCACCGACATCGGCTGCAGCGCCAGCGCGTGGACCAGCGCGTTGATCTCCCAGTAGCCGAAGTGCCCGGTGAACAGCAGCACGCCGCGCCCGAGAGCGTGCGCCGCACGGACCCGCTCGTCCCCTTCGAACTCGACCCGCGCCAGCATCTGTTGCGGCGTCATCGTGCTGAACTTCAGCAGCACGGTCAGCAGCCGGCCGAAATGCGCGAACATCTCGCGCGCGATCGCCGCGCGCTCGCCGGCCGATCGCGCCGGAAAGGCGGCTTCGAGATTCTTCAGCGCAAGGCGGCGGTGCGGCGCGTCGAAGGCGTGAAAGGCGCGGCCGAGCAGCGTGCCGACGGCGATCGCGGCCCCCATCGGCAGCACGCGCAGCGCGCCGCGACACGCCGTCACCACGGCGTACTCCAGCCGGTGCTGCAGACTCACGGCGTCGAACGCGCCGCCGACAGACGCGTCCTCAGCCACGCATCGAAGCCGGCGGCATCGTCCAGCTCCAGCGTCAGCGGCACGTAGCTCACCGGGACGGCGAACGGCCGGAACGGGAGCAGGCGGACGAAGTCCTTCTCCGTCGTGACAATCGCCGGCGCCCCCGCCGCCCGCGCGGCGGCGGCGATGTCCTCGAGATCGGCCGCGGAGTACCTGTGATGATCGCGATAGCGCATCTCGCGCGCGATGGTCCAGCCCGCCGCCCGCAGATCGCGGAAGAAACCCGACGGTTCGGCGATGCCGGCGACCGCGACGACGGGATGGGCGATCGGCGCCCCCTGCTGGCGGCGGCGAGCGTGCCACGTCGGCCGTCCGCCATCCGCCATCCGCTCGCGGCACTCCAGGCAGATCAGCGCGTCAGCGGCGGCGAGCGCGTCCACGGGCTCGCGCAGGCGGCCGGACGGCAGGGTCCTGGGCTGCGAGGCTTCTGACGGGAGATCCGCCTCGCCGACCACCACGATGTCGGCGTCGCGATGCAGGGGAAAGTGCTGGAACCCGTCATCCAGCACGTGCACGGTCGTGTCGAGATGGTGCTCGGCCAGGCGGCCGGCGAGGTAGCGATCCGGGCAGACCAGCACGCTGACCCCTTCCAGTTGGCGCGCCAGCATCAGCGGCTCGTCTCCGGCGCGATCGAGATCCGCGCGGATGCCGTTCGGATCGCGCACGACGACGACGCCATCCGCGGCGTCGCGCCGCCCGTAGCCGCGGCTCAGGATTGCGGGCCGCTCGCCGAGATCGCGCAGCCGCGCGGCGACGTATGCGGCGAGCGGCGTCTTCGCCCGGCCGCCTGCGGCGATGTTGCCGATGCTGAGCACCGGACGCGAGAGCCGGCGGCGCAGGTCGGGGTGCGTGGCGAAATGGCGGCGGCGGCGACGCGCGGCCGCGGCGTAGAGGCTGGCGATCAGTGGACCACCCGGAACGGACGGACGTTGCCGGGATCCTGCGGCGGCAGCACGCGGGCAATCGCCGTCATCGTCTTGCCGCGGGCGCCGCGGTTGGCCTCGACCAGCGCGCGCGCCGCCGCGCCGAGCCGCGCCCGACGTACCGGATCCGCCAGCAGCGCCATCAGCGCGTGTTCCAGCTCGCGCGCCGTCCGGACCTGGACGGCGGCGTCGTTGTCGATGAACGCGCGCGCGATCTCGGCGAAATTCTGCATGTACGGGCCGAACACGATCGGCTTGCCGAACACCGCCGGCTCGAGGATGTTGTGGCCGCCCTGATCGACCAGGCTGTCGCCGACGAACACCGCGGTGGCGACCTGGTAGAGCTGCGCCAGCTCGCCGATCGTATCGAGGACGACGATGTCCTGCCGCGGCTCCGCGTCGACCGGCAGCTCGCTGCGGCGGGCGACGTTCCATCCCCCGCGGCGCGCGAGCTGCTCGACCTCGTCGAAGCGCTCGGGCTTGCGCGGCGCGATGATGAGCAGCACGTCGGGGACGCGGGCGCGGATCCGCTGGAACGCCTCGAACACCGGGATCTCTTCACCCTTCAAGGTGCTCGCCGCGATGATCACGGGACGATCGGGGCTGATGCGGAAGTAGCGCAGCACCCGATTGCGGCCGCGATCGGCGGGCGTCGCCGAGGCCGCCCCCGGCAGCTCGAGCGAATCGAATTTCAGGCTCCCGGTGACGACGACGCGATCCGGCTCGGCGCCCATCTCGATGATCCGCCGCGCCGATTCCTCGCTCTGCATGCAGAAGCGATCCACCTGCGCGAGCACGCGCGTGAAGAACGGGCGGGCGAGACGGTAGCGCGGATACGACCGCGACGAAATCCGGCCGTTGACGAGCACCGTCTTGATCCCGGCGCGGTGGCAGGCGCGCAGCAGGTTGGGCCAGATCTCCGTCTCCATCATGATGAACATCTTCGGCTTCACCAGCCGCAGCGTCCGGTTCACGACGAAGCCGAGGTCGAACGGGAAATAGAACACCTCGTCGACGTACTGCAGGTTGTTGCGCGCCACCTGCTGCCCCGTCATCGTCGTGGTCGAGAGGAACAGCCGGTGGCGCGGATAGCGCTCGCGCAGTTGAGGCAGCAGCGCCCGCGCGGTCAGCACCTCGCCGACCGACACCGCGTGGATCCAGATCGACTGCTCGCCGTCGAGATTGAACGAGATCGGCAGGTAGCCGAGGCGCTGGCGGAGGCTGCCGATGTACTTGCGATACCGCAGCGCCTGCCAGGCCAGGTACGGCGACATGACGAGGAAGAAGGCGACGATCAGGACGCTGTAGAGGGCGTACACCGCGGCAATGGACTGATTAATCGCCTAGTTTAGACTAGAATGTTCGTTTTGCCACACGTGCGGGCGGAGGCTGGTGAATGGCCACTAAAGTTGGTATCAACGGGTTCGGGCGGATCGGGCGCAACATCATGCGCGCCGCCATGGGTGCGGGGGATCTGGATTTCGTCGCGGTGAACGACCTGACGAACGCGGGTACGCTCGCGCACCTGCTGAAGTACGACTCGATCCTGGGCAATCTCAAGGCGGACATCAAGGCCGAGGGCGACAGGATCACCGTCGACCGCGAGCAGTTCCAGGTGCTGTCGGTGAAGGATCCGGCGCAGCTGCCGTGGAAGGATCTCGGCGTCGAGGTCGTGTTCGAGTCGACCGGGCTGTTCACCGATCGCGACGCGGCCGCGAAGCACCTGGCCGCGGGCGCGAAGAAGGTGATCATCACCGCGCCGGCGAAGAAGCCCGACTTCTCGGTCGTGCTCGGCGTCAACGAGCAGAAGTACGACCCCAAGGCGCACCACATCATTTCCAACGCGTCGTGCACGACCAACTGCCTGGCGCCCCTCGCCAAGGTGCTGCAGGAGACGTTCGGCATCCGCAAGGGCTGGATGACCACGTGCCACTCGTATACCAACGACCAGCAGCTGCTCGACCTGCCGCACAAGGATCTGCGGCGCGCCCGGGCGGCGGCGCTGTCGATCATCCCCACGACCACGGGCGCGGCGACGGCGGTCGGCGAAGTGATGCCGGATCTCAAGGGCAAGCTCGACGGCATCTCGCTGCGCGTGCCGACGCCGAACGTCTCGTGCGTCGATCTTGCGGCGCTCCTCGACAGGAAGACGACCGGCGAAGAAGTCAACGCCGCATTCAAGCAGGCGGCGGACGGCGCGCTGAAGGGCATCCTCGAATACGTCGAGGCGCCGCTGGTCTCGATCGACTTCCGCGGCAACCCGCACTCGTCGATCATCGATGCGCCGTACACCAAGGTCATGGACGGCGACTTCGTGAAGGTCCTGGCCTGGTACGACAACGAGTGGGGCTATTCCAATCGTTGCGTCGACTTGCTGCGGTTGATGGTGAAGAAGGGCATCTAGCGTGAGATCGTCCGTGACAGCCGGTCGAGCCAGCCGGGGAGACTTCGTTTCGTGAACAAGCGTTCGATCAAGGATCTCGACCTCGAGGGGCGGCGCGTGCTGATGCGCGTCGACTTCAACGTCCCCATCAAGAACGGCGAGATCAAGGACGACACGCGGATCCGCGCGTCGCTGCCGACGATCCAGTACGCGCTGGAGCACGGCGCGCGCGCGGTGGTGCTCTGCTCGCACCTCGGGCGTCCCAAAGGCAGACCGGCGCCGGAGTATTCGCTTCGGCCGGTGGCGGACCGCCTGTCGCAGCTGCTCGGGAAGCCCGTCGCCTTCGCGGAGGACTGCGTCGGCGAGCCGGCGCGCAAGGCGGTGGACTCCGTGCCCGCCGGCGGGGTGGTGCTCCTCGAGAACCTGCGGTTTCATGCCGAAGAGGAGAAGAACGACCCGGCGTTCGCCGCCCAACTCGCGGGGCTCGCGGACGTCTACGTGAACGACGCGTTCGGGTCGGCGCATCGCGCCCACGCGTCGACCGAAGGGGTGGTCCGGCACGTCAAGGAATCGGCGGCGGGGCTGCTGATGGCCGCCGAGCTCGAGCATCTCGGGCGCGTGCTGCACCAGCCGGACCGGCCGTTCGTCGCCATCCTCGGCGGCGCCAAGGTTTCGGACAAGCTCGAGGTCATCGAGAACCTGATTCCGCGCGTCGATGCGCTGCTGATCGGCGGCGCGATGGCCTACACGTTCTTCCAGGCGCGGCAGCTGCCGGTCGGCAAATCGCTGGTGGAACCGGAACTGGTGGACGCGGCGCGCCAGATCGAAGCGCGCGCGAAGGCGCGGGGGCTGCGCCTCGAGCTGCCCTCCGATCACGTCGTCGCGCCGAAGCTCGAGGCCGGCGCGCCGGCGGAAACGCTGGCCGTCGGCGACCCGGCGATCGGCGATCGCATGGGACTCGACATCGGCCCGAAGACGATCGAAACCTATCGATCGGTGATCGGCGGAGCGAAGACGGTGATCTGGAACGGACCGATGGGGGTGTTCGAGATCGACGCGTTCGCGAAGGGCACGCTTGCGGTGGCGGACGCCGTCGCCTCGGTGCGCGGCACGACGGTGATTGGCGGCGGCGATTCGATCGCGGCCGTGGCCAAGGCCGGCGTGACCGACCGCATCACGCACATTTCGACGGGCGGCGGCGCGTCGCTCGAGTTCCTCGGCGGACGCGAGCTTCCGGGCGTCGCCGCGCTGCCGAACAGGTAGACACTTATGAGCCGCACACCTTTCGTCGCCGCGAACTGGAAGATGTACAAGACCGTCCACGAGACGGTCGCGTTCGTCAAGGAGCTGCGCAGCCTCGCGAAGGACGTGCACGACGTCGAGATCGTCATCGCGCCGCCGTTCACGTCGCTGCGGACGGCGGTGGAAGCGGCGCACGCCTCGGCGATCGGCATCGC
>DASSPH010000038.1 GCA_035699745.1 Vicinamibacterales bacterium | reverse complement strand
GGCGGATCGGCGGGCACCACCATCGCGACGGCCGCGATGCGCGCGCTGCCGCTCGGCGTGCCGAAGGTGATGATCAGCACGCTCGCCTCCGGCATGGTGCGGCAGTTCGTCGGCGACAAAGACATCTTCATGCTCAACTCGGTGGTGGACATCGCGGGCATCAACCGCGTGAGCCGCGAAGTGCTCTCGCAGGGAGCTCGCGCGATGGCGGGCCTCGTGAGGTATCCGCGACCCGAGCCGCACGCAGACGACAAACCGCTGGTGGCCGCGACGATGTTCGGCGTGACGACCGCGTGCGTCGAGCGCGCGCGACAGACGCTGGAGCGCGCCGGCTGTGAGGTCCTGGTCTTCCATGCGACCGGCAACGGCGGACAGGCGATGGAGTCGCTCGTCCGTGAAGGCGTCTTCGCTGGTGTACTCGACCTCACGACCACCGAACTCGCGGACGAGCACGTCGGCGGCTTTCTCAGCGCAGGTCCAGACCGTCTGACCGCGGCGGGCGCCGCCGGCATTCCCCAGGTCGTCTCCACGGGGGCGCTCGACATGGTGAACTTCTACGCCCCCGAGTCGGTCCCCGACAGGTTCAAACACCGTCTCTTCTACGAGCACAACGCGAATGTCACGCTGATGCGGACCACGCCGGAAGAGAATGCGCGCATCGGCGCCGGCATCGCGCAGAAGTTGTCAGCGGCGACGGGGCCCGTCGCCATCCTGCTCCCCGGGCGCGGGGTGTCGGCGATCGACAAAGAAGGACAGCCGTTCGACGACCCGCTCGCGCGCACGGCGCTCCACGATGCGATCCGCGCGGGGGCACACGGGATTGACGTGATCGACCTGGATCGTCATATCAACGATCCGGATTTCGCCGACGCCGCGGCGTCGAAGCTGCTGGAACTGCTGAAGAGGTGAGCGTGGACAATTCGCGTCAGGGCATTCTGAAACGGTTCCGCGAGCAGATTGCGCGCGGCGAGCCGATCATCGGCGGCGGCGCCGGGACAGGGCTGTCCGCCGTGAGCGAGGAGGCGGGCGGCATCGACCTGCTGATCGTCTACAACTCGGGCCGCTACCGGATGGCCGGCCGCGGCAGCTCCGCGGGTCTGCTCGCGTACGGGAACGCCAACCAGATCGTCAAGGAGATGGCCTACGAGGTGCTTCCTGTCGTCAAGAGGACTCCGGTGCTCGCCGGGGTCAACGGGACCGATCCGTTCATCATCCCCAGGCTCTTCCTCGAAGAGCTGCGCGCGCTGGGCTTTGCCGGCATTCAGAACTTCCCGACGGTCGGTCTGTTCGATGGCGACATGCGCCAGGCGTTCGAGGAAACCGGCATGAGCTACCAGCTCGAAGTCGACATCATCCGGCTCGCCCGCGAGATGGATCTGCTGACGACCCCCTACGTCTTCAATCCGTCGGAGGCCGAGCGCATGGCCGGCGCCGGAGCCGACCTCATCGTGGCCCACATGGGCGTCACCACCGGGGGATCGATCGGGGCGAAGAGCTCGAAGACGCTGGATGATTGCGTCACGCGGATCCAGCAGATCGCGGATGCCGCGCGCGGCGTCAATCCGGACGTCCTCGTCATCTGCCACGGCGGCCCGATCTCGGAACCGCCCGACGCGGAATACATCATCACGAAGTGCCGCGGCGTCGATGGCTTCTATGGTGCGAGCTCCGTCGAACGCCTGCCGGCCGAACGCGCCATCGCCGAGCAGATCCGCATGTTCAAGCGCATACGAAGGACTGGTCGATGAGCGCAAAGGACATGATCGAGAGCAGGGCGCTGCGCTTTGTCACATCGGCGAAGGCGCGCGTGGAATTGTCGCCGTGGGGCAAGCACTGGTGGTTGTCAGACCCCGATGTGACGGCGGCGGAACAGCTGACGCTCGTGCGCGTCAGGATGCGGCCCGGCGCCGGTCACGACTTCCACTACCATCCCGAGCGCGAAGAGATCATCTACGTGCTGGACGGCGTGGCCGAGCAGTGGGTGGATCGGGAGAAGCGGCGGCTCAAAGCGGGGGAGATCGCCTTCATCCCGAAAGGCGTGGTGCACGCGATTCACAACCGGTCGAAGAAGCCGATGACCTTCCTGGCCATTCTCTCGCCCGCCCAGGCGAAGGGGCCCTTCCTCGTGGACTGCTATGACGACGAGCCGTGGCGCAGCCTGCGTGAGCGACGGCGCTAGGGACACATGCCGACGACGTCCGCGCCGCGCCATTGGCATCGGTCATCAGCGCGGATACGAACGCCGCCACGTCGGCTTGGGGTACGCGTGGCGTGAGCTTTCGCACCTCGCCTGAAAGCCTTACTTGCCAATCGGCCGCTCCGGGCAACGCCGCGTGTGCACCCCAATCGGATCCGGCCAGAGCCACACGGACAGGACCCGCTGCTGGTCAAGCGGGTTTCCAGTGGTCATCGAGAACGTCATCCTCAGCGCTGTCACGATCGCGGCGTGTCCCTCCTCTTCGGTGATCTTGATCTCGTAGGCACGTCGCAGCTCGGCGAGGGTGGACCCGACTCCGAGCCCTTCGCGAGTTCGGAATCGCGGGTCCTTCACATTTACGCCCCAAACCGCGAATTCCGCGCATGGCCACTCGCGGACGTCAACAAGCAGCGCCGCGATTTCTGGCCGGCTCGGCAGCCGTACCTCAAGCGCGGGCGTGAACCTGCCCTCCTTCCGTAGGTCAACCAGTCGGACGTTCCCTTCACCGAATTCCCGTCGAACGTCGTCGACGGGCATTCCGATTTCCACTCGTCCCGCGCGACCTGGCGCGAGCAGAAAATCTGTGGGTTGAGCAATGGAAGTATCTGACCAGAGAATGCCGCACGCGACGAGCAGCAGGGCCTTGCGCACTAACGCGCTCCCCGATAGCTGGCAGGCAGAGCGTATGAGTTGCAACATGGCGCCTCCTTGCCTGGACGTAAACGCGCTGCTGCTCTCGATCGCCGTCTCAAAAGTGTAGCTGACTCCGTGTGGCCGCCCCAGAGACAATATGAATCCGAAAGGCCCGAACCGGACGCGCTGAATGGCGTCTTGGGGACGTGCGGTGAGATCGAACGATACGCGAGGCGGCCAGCCTGAGTCTGCTACGATGCGCTGCGTCGGGCCAGCGCCCGCACCTCACCCCGATGCTGATTCAGGCCATCGCCTTCGTGATCGGCGGCATTCTCTCGGCCGGACTGCTCAGCGCGGTATTCCTCGCGCTGCAAGGAATGGCTTACGGCGGCGACGTTCGGTTCTCTTGGCGCACTATGCTTGTGCTCGCCGTGGTGGCGTTCCTCGGATCGGTTGCGGTCGTCATCCCTGAAAGCGGTTTCATTCCAGCGCGGCATCTTCGCCCCACCGCGATCGTGTTCGGGCTGGTGCTCGGAATGGCCATCTTCGGGGTCATGGAAGGCAGGGGAAGGCGGGAAAGAGAGAATCGGCAGCGAGAGATGCGCGAATGGCTCGACTCGTCAGAGGACGAGGAAGCGGAGGAATCATCGCGCTGATTCCCTGTAGACCGAAGGACCGATGGCCCGGGAATCAACCAAGCTGATCGTGTGGCGCATGGAGCCGAAGCGAGGCTAACGGTGGCAGTCAGCATCAAAGCCGGAGTGACAGGAAAGGTCTGTTCGGCGTGCCGCGCTTGGAAGCCGCAGGGGTTGAAGGGCTAGCTCACGGCCAGGTGTTCCTGATAGCCATGAACGCCGTTTCAAACGCGCCCGACGCCCACAACAGCGACAGTGTAGCCAGGAACAGCGTACGCCACAGGCGCGTCCGGTGCCGCCATACGAGTCCTGCCGCGACAGCGACCGAAGCGACTGCCAGGCAGTCGAGTACTCGCAGGTTGGCAGCTTCGTGCGGCGAGTAGCTTCCATTAGGTGGCCACACGTACCAACCCCACACCAGCATAGATAGCGGCCCTAAGACGAGCGCGGTTATCTCGCAGATCCAGCGAGTGGGCGAGAGGGCGGCTGCCTGGCGCGGGCGAATCTGCGCAAGTGTCCCAGCGGCGAGCACAATACCCAGTGCGGCCCACAGCCGCGGCCAATGGATGGTGTGGGAGACGATCTCGACCGACATGCGAATGAAATCCAGCATCGCGGTCCTGGGAGATTATCAGCCTCGCCACGAGTTCGATGTCGCAACGGGATTCGAACCCGTGATTACCCTGAAACGGCTCTGTCCTCGGCCTCTGCACGAATGGGACGTCGCCAGGCGCGCGGCGACCACCGACAGCACGCTGGATTGAGCAGCAAGCGCTCAACTGGGTCCGGACCCAGTTGAGTAGTCCAGGTACCCCACTGCCTTCTCTCGCAACACGAACGCGCCGAACTCCATCTCCGCTTCATACGCGTTGTGCGCCCGGCAGCGCAGCTGCAGGTTGTCGATCGTCGTCGGGCCGCCGAGCGCGAAGGGTTCGACGTGATGCAGCTCGAGGAACCCGCGGGCCGTGCAGCGGCCTTCAGTTCCGACGAACGCACACTGACCGCCGTCGCGGGCCCAGACGGCGCGCTTCACCGAAGCGGGGACGTGCCGCGAGTCCGGCGACGCCGTGCCGTCCGCGCGCGCGCGGTCGACGGCCCCAAGCTTCCGCCGCTCCAGATCGCGGAGCAGCAGAGTCAGCGCGCGGTCGAAGATGACCGCGGGATCGCCCGAGGGCACGCAGTGGCGCAACAGGTCCTGCACACGCCGCAGCTTGTCGTGCGTCTCCTGTCCGATGGTCAGCTGCACCTTGAAGCGCTGCGGCGCGAGTGGCGTCACGGGCGCCGGCGGGCGAGTGGGTACTCGCGGCGCTTCGCTTTGCCTTGGCCGCGGCGGAACGACGCACGCGAGTGGGCCGGCAGTCTGCTCCTCCAGGAGTGGCGACGACAATACCGCCGGCAGTGCCGGGGCAGGAGGTGCTGCGACAGCGGGTGGCGCCGCCGGAAGCTTGCGGACAATCGCGGGAGCATCGGGAAGCGGTCGCAGTGCCGCCACCTGGATCTCGATCTCGCGCTTGCTCTTGTGAACGGCGGCCCGGAGAACCCGGCCGTGATTCTCGGCCGTGAGGTGCCGTCCAAGCAGCGAGATCGTCGTCAGATTGATCGAACCGTCCCGCAGAAGGTCGAGCGCCAGGGGGAATCGCCGGGCCACGCGTGCCGCTTCGATCCGCGCGTAGCCCGCATAGTCGGTGAGACGCAGCGCTTTCGCGCAGTAGTCGTGCAGCGACGAATAGCCCATCCCGAGATGCAGCCGTCGTGCGTCGAGCTCCGCCAGGCATGCGATCAGCGCCGCGGTCGCCGTGCGTTCGTTTGCCGCCAGATGCCGCGCTTCGGCGATGAGGTCTGAATCTGAGAGGTCAGCGAACGATCTTTCGTGCGTCATGCACCTGTATACCATCGTCATTTCGGGTGGACGACGATCGCGCCACACGCGCCGACGAGGCGTGACCCACTTCAAACGCCGGACGCCGCGCGCTCGCTCATGGTGGCGGCGTTCAGCGCGTCCATCGGGCATTCCTGGCGGCATCTGCAGATGCGATCGCGACTGGTTCCTGGAAGCTGTCAAGAACTTTCGTGTTCCTGGAGAAGATCGTCGCGCAGTCGGCCCAGACCGAGTTCCGCTGACCCACGTTCGTGCCAGCGCGCGCGGCATGCCGGTGTGCCGAGCCACGCGTCCACGGAAACCGACGTGGCGATGGTCACGTTCCAGTTGTCCATCGAGAGATGCGAACAATTCGGATTCGATCATCGCCTGCCGACTGCTCGACCACCAGCACCCGAGCCGTGTCGGGCGCGACGACGGAGGAACGGAGCACCCAGCGGCCGGTGAAGTCGGGCGTCGTTCGAGAAACCGCTGCGACGAGCCCGAGAAGGATCACCGCAAGAGCGGACAGCATGTCAGCAGAGACCGCTGCCGCCAGGAAGGTTTCAAAGCGAAGCGCTTGCTCTACTCGTCGCCCCCGCGGCCGACGGGCGTCGTCAGCGTCGATCCCTTTTTCGCGAAGATCATCGCGAGCAGCTGGGCGGGCTCCGTCTGGCTGGGATTGCCGGACTCTTCGTGCACCGACCCCGGCGGCTCGAAGAACATCTCTCCTGCTTTGTAGATCTTCGCCGGCCCCTGGGCTGAAATCTTCGTCAGGATTTCTCCCTTCAGCACGTACGCGAGAACGAAGCCCGCGTGCCGATGCGCCGAACCCACGCGCCCCGGCGCGAAATCGACGTGGCTGATGGTCACCTCCCAACCGTCCATCGCAAGATTCGGGAGATCGAACTTGATCGGCGCGCGCGCCGGCGTGGCAGGCGTTTGCGCGTCGGCGTCACGGGTCGAGGCCATCAGCTCCGCGAACATGGCGAACGCGGCGAGAGCACTTCTGCGGGTCATGGTCATATGGGTAATCTCCACCGGAAATGACCCGCCTATCGTATGGCAGCTTCCACGCAACTGCGACCTTCTTCGGACTAGAATCCCGGCATGATCAGAGTGCTGCTGGCAGTCGTTCTCGCCTTGGCCGCGTCCCAGAGTGCGCGGGAATCCCCGCCCTGGGCCGCGAAGGAGCTGCGCGCCGGGATCATCGGCACCGACACGTCCCACGTGCCGCAGTTCGTCAGGATCCTTCACGCCCACCCCGAATGGAAGGTCAAGGTGGTCGCCGCGTTCAAAGGCGGCAGCCCGGACCTGCCGCTGAGTGCGACGCGTCTCGAGGGGTTTGCCAGAACCATCCAGGGGGACGGCGTCGAGATCGTGGACAGCATCGACACGCTGCTGTCGAAAGTGGATGTCGTTCTGCTGACGAGCGTCGACGGCCGTCCGCACCTCGCGCAGGCCACCCCGGTGTTCAAGGCCGGGAAGCGCGTCTTCATCGACAAGCCGCTCGCCGCGAGTCTCGACGACGTCCGCCGCATCGTCGCGTTGTCGCGGCAAACGCGCACGCCGTTCTTCAGCGCGTCGTCGGTTCGTTTTCACCGGGACATTCCCGGACTTCGCGATGCGGCGCGCGGATCGATGCGGACGGTCGAAGCGACGTACCTGCTGCAGCCGCTCGAATTTCACCCGGACCTGTTCTACTACGGGATCCACGGCGTCGAGGCGCTCTATGCGGTGATGGGGACGGGGTGTACCAGCCTGGCCAGGCGGAAGGAAGGGGAGATCGACGTCACGACGTGCACGTGGCGGGACGGACGCGTCGGCCGCTTCCGCGGCCTGCCGAAAGCGGATTCGATGCAGCCGCTGATCCGGATCACGGGCACGACCGGTACGGTCGAGACGAAAGGCACGGCCGACAACGAGGGCATCGTCGCCGCCATCGCCGAGTTCTTCCACACGGGCCGGCCCCCCGTGGACGTGGCGCAGACCGTGGAGGTCTTCGAGTTCATGACGGCGGCGCAGTTGAGCGCGGAGCGCGGCGGGGCCGAGGTCAAGCTCGCGGAGCTGCGAAAATAAGTCTACCGGGAGGACAGATCCAGCAGGGTGATGTCCTTGTACCACGCCTCGCTGGGCGGGCCGCCGTGGATCTGCAGGGCGATGACGCCGCTGGTTTCGATCGCCGGGTCTTCTTCGACGTAATCGACCGTCTGAACGCCGTTGATCCAAAGCTGAATCCGCCGGCCCTCGGCCCGGATCACGTAATCGTTCCAGTCGCCGGCCTTGACGACGCCCTTCATCTTCTCCTGGTCGGGACCCTTGAGTACCTTGTTCCGCCGTGATTCGTCGTAGAGCGCGCCCCACCAGCCGGTGCCCATGTCCGCCTGATACCCCGAGACCTCGTGATCGTTCGGGATGCGTCTGGTGCGGAACTGGATGCCGGCGTTGGCCCCGTCTCCTCCGAGCAGCTTCACCTTCAGCCGCAGCTCGAAGTCACCATACGTTTTCGTGGTGCAGAGGAATTCGTTTCGCGCAATCTTCCGCTCCAGCGAACCGCCGACGATCGCGCCATCCTGGACGCGGAAGATCGCCAGATCCCCCTCCCATCCGGCGAAGCTCTTCCCGTCGAAGATCGCGACGGGCGTTGACGGCGTCCGGCTCGGCGCGGGCGCCTGACCGGCGCCGGCCGTCAGAACGAGTGCGAGCATCAGCAGGAACACGGGTGCGGACCTCCCTCCATGCGCGAGGCACATACTGCCACAAACGCGGTAGACTGCGCCTCACCGTACCAGCATATGAACCAATACGACCTCAAGGAACAACGGGCGATCGTGACCGGCGGTGCGCAGGGATTCGGCCGCGCGATCGCGGAGCGCCTGCTCGACTCGGGCGCCCGGGTGTCGCTGTGGGACCGTGACGCCGAGACGCTGGCCGGCACCGCCCGCGAGCTCGATCGGCGGGGCGAGGTGCACACCGCGACGGTCGACGTCGCCAGCGAAGCGCAGGTCGACGCGGCGACGGGCGGCACCGTGGAACGGTTCGGCGGGATCGACATCCTCGTCGCCAACGCGGGGATTGCCGGGGCCACGGTGCCGATCTGGGAGCACCCCGTGGACGCGTGGCGCCAGGTCATCGAGGTGAATCTCACCGGCGTCTTTCTCTGCTGCCGCGCCGTCATTCCGCACATGCGGGCGCAGCGCTACGGCCGCATCGTCAACATCGCCTCGATTGCCGGCAAGGAAGGCAATCCGAACGCGTCGGGATACAGCGCGTCGAAGGCGGGGGTGATCGCCCTGACGAAATCGCTCGGCAAGGAGCTGGCCGGCGACGATATCGCGGTGAACTGCGTCACGCCGGCGGCGGCGAGGACGCGCATCCTCGAGCAGGTGCCGCAGTCGCACATCGATTTCATGCTCTCGAAGATCCCGCGCGGCCGTTTCGTGCTGGTCGAGGAGCTGGCTTCGATGGTGGCCTGGCTGGTCTCGAAGGAGAACTCGTTCACCACCGGCGCGGTGTTCGATCTGAGCGGCGGCCGCGCCACGTACTGAACGCCAGTGTCGCTTCGCCGCATCCAGGAGCAGCCGTGATACGCCTCTACGCCACGACATCCGGCTTGACGCTCGAACGCGACGGCGTCTTCGCCGGCGTTCCGGACGTCGCCGCCATCGACGGGATCTTCCGCGCCGGCGATCCGCACGGCGAGGCCGCGGCGCTGTTCGATCGCGGCTCGCGGACGCAGGCGCCGGACCGGTTGCGGCCGCCGCTGCTCTCGCAGGAAGTCTGGGCGGCCGGCGTCACGTATTACCGCAGCCGCACGGCGCGCATGGAAGAGTCGAAGGACGCCGGCGGCGGCAGCTTCTACGATCGGGTCTACGAAGCCGACCGGCCCGAGCTCTTCTTCAAGGCGACGCCGCACCGGGTCGTCGGGCCGGGCGAGCCGGTCCGGATCCGATCCGATTCACGCTGGAACGTGCCCGAACCGGAGCTGACGCTGGCCATCAACAGCCGCGGTACGATCTTCGGCTATACGATCGGCAACGACATGAGCTCGCGCGACATCGAAGGGGAGAACCCGCTGTACTTGCCGCAGGCGAAGGTCTACGCCGGCAGCGCGGCGCTCGGTCCCTGTCTGGTCATCGATC
The DNA here is from genome assembly GCA_035699745.1 of Vicinamibacterales bacterium. Classification (NCBI taxonomy): domain Bacteria; kingdom Pseudomonadati; phylum Acidobacteriota; class Vicinamibacteria; order Vicinamibacterales; species Vicinamibacterales bacterium. Next base: position 40,521 of record DASSPH010000038.1, on the reverse strand, counting down.
GCGCGCTCCCCGGGCCGGAGGCGACGATCGGCATCGCGATCGCGCGCGGCGGCGCGCCGGTGTTCAGCGGAGAGACGACGATCGGCCGGATCAAACGGCCGCTGCCGTCGCTTGCCGAGTGGTTGTTCCGCGACAACAGCTTTCCCGATGGCTGTTACCTCATGACCGGCACCGGCATCGTGCCCCCGGACGCGTTCACGCTGGCGGCGGGTGACGAGATCCGGATCACCCTCGAACCAGTGGGCACGCTGGTCAACACGGTGGCGCCGCCGGGCGCCTGATGCGCGAACGAGCGCAGCGAGTGATTCCCTCATGCACATTCACGGCACAAGCCTGATCGCCGGTAGTCCGGCGGCGACGGCAGGTTCGTCATTCAGGGCCTTCGATCCTGCGCTCGGGATCGAGATCGCACCCGACTTTTACGAGGCATCGGCGGCGGAAGTGGACGCCGCGATGCGCGCGGCGGCGGACGCGTTCGTCGACTACCGCGCCAGGCCCGCAGAAACGCGCGCCGCCTTCCTCGATGCGATCGCCGCGGAGATCGAATCGGCGGGCGACGCACTCGTCGCGCGGGCCACCGCGGAAACCGGATTGCCCGCGGCGCGCATCCAGTCGGAGCGCGCCAGGACCTGCGGCCAGTTGCGGCTCTTCGCCCAGGTCGTGCGGGAAGGCTCCTGGGTCGACGCCCGCATCGACACGGCGCTGCCGGATCGGCAGCCGCTTCCGCGGCCCGATCTGCGGAGGATGCTCCTGCCCCTGGGCCCCGTCGTCGTATTCGGCTCGAGCAACTTTCCGCTCGCCTTTTCCGCCGCCGGCGGCGACACCGCGTCGGCGCTGGCCGCCGGATGCCCCGTCGTCGTCAAGGCTCATCGCGCGCACCCCGGCACCGGGGAGATCGTGGGGCGCGCCATCGGCCGCGCGGCGCAGCGCTGCGCCCTGCCGGGCGGCGTGTTCTCGCTGATTCACGGCGGCGGCGCCACGGTCGGCGTCGCGATGGTCCGGCACGACGCCGCGGCCGCGGTGGGCTTCACCGGATCGCACGCGGCAGGCCGCGCGCTGTTCGATGCCGCGGCCTCGCGGCCGCGCCCGATTCCGGTGTTCGCGGAGATGAGCAGTCTGAACCCTCTCCTCGTTCTGCCCGCCGCGCTGCGCGCGCGCGGCGCCGCCATCGCCGAGGGGCTGCTCGCGTCGTTCACGCTCGGCGTAGGGCAGTTCTGCACCAAGCCCGGATTGGTCTTCGTTCCGCAGGGCGCTGACGCGGATCAGTTCATGACGGCGCTCGGCGCCGCGGTCGCCGCCGCGCCGTGCGGGACGATGCTGACGCCCGGCATCCGGGATGCGTTCGTCGAGCATCGCGATCGCGTGGCGCACGCCGCAGGCGTCACCGTCGCCGCGGTGTCATCCGCCGTGGCGGCGGCCGACAAGACGCAGGCGGCGCCCAGCGTCGGCGTCACGACCGGCGCACGGTTCCTGGCGTCGCCGGAACTCGCCATCGAGGCCTTTGGACCATTCACGCTGGTCATTCAATGCGCCGACGCGGCCGAGATCGCTCGCTGCGTCAGGTCGCTCGAGGGGCAGCTCACGGCAACCGTCCATGCAGACGCCGGGGACCTGGAGGCGTTCGGCGGGCTGCTCGCGGACCTCGAGCAGAAGGCCGGCCGGATCGTCTTCAATGGATTTCCCACAGGCGTCGAAGTCGCGCCGGCGATGAATCACGGCGGGCCGTATCCGGCGACCACCGACGCGCGGTTCACCTCGGTCGGCACCGCCGCGATGCTGCGGTTCGCGCGGCCGGTGTGTTACCAGAACGTCCCGGACGATCGGCTGCCGCCGGCGCTCCAGAATCGCAATCCGCTGGGCATCCGCCGCATGGTCAACGGCGCCTACACAGCAGAAGCGATCTAGCAGGAATCCGGCGGCTACTTCGTGCCGCCCGGTCCGGGCGCCGCGAACACGCGCAGGTTCCGGATCGACCATGGCGGCGCGTCCGGGATGTTGTCGATCTGCATGATGCGCACGAACCTGGCCGGCGCGGCAGGGAACGCGATCGTCGTGCGCAGGCCTCCGCCTCCCTCGCCCGTGGCGACCGGTTTGCCCCACGTCCTGCCGTCCATCGACAGCTGCACCGAGTAGCCGCGCGGGTAGCCGTAGACGGGGGGCGGCGGCGGTGTTCCCGGCGGCGCCTGCGCCCGTCCGCCGCCACGACCGGCCGGCGGTCCGGGAGATTCGAACTGCAGCTCGGTCACGTTCGCCGTCTGCGGCAGCTCGATGCGGAACCACATGCCGGGCTTCTGCGGCACCCCGGTGCTCCATCCGCGCAGGGACGCCGCGGCGGCGCTGCTTTCGTTGCCGTGGCTGGCCGACAGTTTGAGCTGCAGGGGGTCGAGCGGACGCGGCAATGTCGCGTCCAGCTCGGCGAGCGTCCACGGCGTCCTGCGGCCTGCGATCTCGGCGCGGACGCGCGCGACGTCGGCCGGCGTCACCAGGTCGCCGCTGTTGCCGAAGCTGGTGCGGACGAACGACGCGATTCCCGCGACCCACTCGTCGCTGTTGTCCAGCGGCACCATCAGATCGGGATAGACCTTTCCATCGATCGGGCCGGTCAACCCTTTCAAGAGCACTTTGACGATGTAGTCGCGATGTCCCTGGACGCGTGCGGAGCCGGCGAGCGGGGGAGCCATCATCGTCCCCGGCGCCGCACCCGCCAGCGGCGCGCCGAGCGCGTCGTCGCCATGGCACGCGAAGCAGACCGCGCCGTAGACCTCGCTGCCGTGCTGCAGGCGCTTCTGCTCCGCGGGTGTCAGCGCCCCTCCGCGCCGTCCACTGCCGAAGGTGACCGGCGGGGTCAGCAACCGGCTGCCGATGAGCGCCAGGCCTTTGGCCGGGTTCGCGGCCTGTGCGCCCTTGACGAGATCGGGAAGGTCCTTGAGCTTGAACAGACTGGCCGACAGCAGCGCCTGGATCGCGACGTTCGTCTCCGGATCCGTCGACAGGCGGCGGTAATCGTCCGCGAACGATTTGTCGCCGTTCTTGTACAGCGTCTCGCTCGCGCGCATCGCCTGAATGCGCATCCGTGGACTCTGGTCTCCCATCATCTCGCGCACCAGCGCCGCGTCGAGCGCGCCGAGCCCTTCGAGCGTCCAGATCGCGTGGACCCGGGCGAGCAGGTTGTCGCTCGCCGACGCGGCCCCGGGCGGCGAGGGTGGGTTCGACGACCGCGCCAGCTGCTGCAGCGCGGGCACGACCGACCTGTCCTGCTGCAGGATCAGCAGCCGCTGCGCCATGTCGCGCCACCAGCCGTTGGGATGCGACAGGTGCGCGACCAGCTGCGCCGGGGTCTCGCTGTACATCCGCGGCGGCGCGAAGTTCGGGGTAATCGCCGGAATGGCGGGCTGCCCCAGGTTGGTGCTCGTCGTGGGCACCGCGGGACGGCCATCGTAGCGGAGGCGCCAGATCCGTCCGTACGACGCGACCTTGTCCAGCTGATACTGCTCGATCTTCGCGCGCAGGTATTCCCCGGGGCCGGACCACTCGCGCTCCTGGATGATGCCGCGGTACATGTCGGCGATATAGAGCGTGCCGTCCGGCGCGTTGCTGATGTTCACCGGCCGGAACAACTGATCCTCCGAGTTGAGGAACTCCGACTGCGGATACACGTTCCGCAGTTGCGTCAGCCCCTCGATGTCGTCGACCGCGGCGCGGCGGATCAGCCGTCCGACCGGCTCGGCGAAGAGGAGGTGCCCCTTGAGATCCGCCGGCAGCGCGTCGCCGCGGAAGATCGCCGGCCCGGTCGTGGCGGTGAAGTGATTGAGATTCTGCGCCGGCATGCGCGTGCGGAAGAGGCCCCCCTGCATGTCGCCGATGCCCGGCGCGGGCCAGACCACCGCGAAGTCTTTTTCGAACCCGCTCTCCATCCCCGGCGGACAGTTCGGGTTCGGCGCCGGCGCGGCGCCGGCCCGGCCGCCGCGGCCGGCGCCGCGGCCGCCCGCCGGCGGGCAGGGCGTGAACGACCCGTAGTGGATCGGGTACTGGAAGTTCATCGGCCCGCGCTCGCCGCCCGCATCCACGAACCACGGTTTTCCATCGTCGTCACTCGCGAGTCCCCACTGGCCGCCGTTCGCGCCCGTCGGCTCGCGCAGGAACCCGTTCGGCGTCCAGCGGATGCGGAACGGGTTGTAGGTGGTGTAGATCCAGTTGTCCATGTTCCAGAGCAGGCCCGCCTTCTGGTGCTCGATGTTCGAGTCGCCGCTCTGGCCGATGCCGGTGAAGACGACTTCGCGCTTGTCGGCCACGCCGTCGCCATTCGTGTCGGTCCACTTGACGATGTCGTCGGAGTCGGTTTCGCTGGTGAGGATGACGCCGTCCTGGAGCGGCAGGATCATGCGGGGAGCGACGACGTTGTCGACGAACACGGTGTGCTTGTCGAATCTGCCGTCCCCCCTGGTGCTCTCCCAGCGGCTGATGCGGCTGATCGGCTCGTGCTGTCGCGAGGCTTCGGCGTCCATCATGTAGCTGATCAGCTCGCTGACGTACATGCGGCCGTTGCCATCGAATTCGATCACCGCGGGACTGATGACGTCCGGATCTGACGCGACCAGCTCCATCCGATAGCCGACCGGGAGCATGAAGCCGCGCGCCTGTTCCTCGGGGCGCCGGGGCAGGTACGGCGGCTTGGGGGAGAAGTCGCTCGTCTCGTTGACCATCTGGCGTCCCGGCCCGCGTCCCCGACCGGCGCCCGCCGGAGGCGGCGGTTGCTGGGCGGCGGGGACGTCCTGCGCGTCACGAGCGGCGGCCGTCGAGAACGCCCCGAGATAGAGGCTCAGGGCAGCGGCGACGGCGATCCAGACAGCTCTCGGCATCTCACCTCCGGGAAGCGTGAACGCGCGAATCCTGACCAACGGCGGCCGCCGCCGCAAGCCGGATCAGAACGTGAAGCGGGCGGCGAGCTGCACCTGCCGCGGCGCGTACGCGGCGAGCGACCGGCCGAACGTGACGCGGTCGACGAAGCTGTCGGGCAGCTGCAGGTTGCGGCGGTTGAGCGCATTGAACAGCTCGACGCGGAGCGTGAGCTGCCGCCGCCGCGGAAGTTGAATGCGCCGGCTGATCATCGCGTCGAGCGTCGCGTACCCCGGGCCGACGAGACTGTTCCGCCCGGCATTGCCGAACGTGTACTGCGGCGCGATGACGAAGGTGCGGCCGCCGTAGGTGCGGGCGCCCGGCGGCGGCAGCGCCGTGCTCGACGCGGGCACCACGTTGGGCCGGTCGTACGCGAAGGTGCCGCCGCCGACATTGCCCGTGTTGCTGTTGTCGAAGCTGACGCGGGGCGTGAACGGCCGTCCCGACTGCGCGGTGAAGACGGCGCTCGCCTGCCAGTTGCGCAGCACGGCCGGCAGGCCGGCGTCCGGCGTCGCCAGGCTGGCGGTGAACACGAAGCGTTGACGGACGTCGAAGTCCGACGGCCCCCATTCGGCGGCCAGGTCGCGGCTGTTCTGAGGCGTGTTGTCATCGCCGTCGGTGGCCAGGAACGCCGACGTGTCGTCCATCGACTTCGACAGGGTGTAGGCGCCGCGCAGCATCGCGGCGCGGCCGCGCCGGGTCACCGTCAACTGCAGCGCGTGATAGCTGGACGACGCGGTCGATTCGACCAGCAGCACGTCGCCGAGCGTCGCGATCGGCCGCCGCGAGTCGATCGTCCCCGGGCCCGGCGCCGCCTGGTTCAGATTCCGCTTCCGCGTCAGGTCGTAGCCGTACGAGGTGACGTACCGGGCGGCGAACGACGTGCCTTTCACCACGCCGTCGAGGCCGGCCGACGCTTCCTGTGCGTACGGCGTGCGAATCTGCGGATCGATCGTGTTGATCGCCGGACGCGGCGAGATCGCGCGGCCGGCGGGGAAGGGATTGGCCAGCGTGACCGGTGCCGGGTTCGGCACCCACAACGACAGCGTCCAGTACGGCGGGTTGAAGTACAGCGCGGAGTTCTCGATCAGCGTGGCGGCGTCGTAGAACATGCCGTAGCCGCCGCGCGCCACCCAGTTGCCGCTTCCCGTCAGATCCCAGCTCACGCCGAGCCGCGGCGCGACGTTGTCGCGATCGGCGCGCAGCCCGGATCGCGAGATGCCGTCCTCGCCGACCTGCCGGAGCTGCAGCGAGGAGAGATCCAGGATCCGCATTCGATCGTCCGTGTCGTACGCCGGGGCGTTGAACTCGTAGCGCACGCCGGCGTTGACCGTCAGCCGGCGGCCGGCACGCCAGTCGTCCTGGAGGAAGCCGTAGGCGGACCAGGTGCGCAGCGCCTGGCGGTTGTCGTTGACGCCGAGGAGCGTGACGGTGGGGAATCCGAGCAGGAGATCGCCCAACGGCGATCCGCTGAAGGCGCCGGTGAAGGTCGCCTGGCCGCGCGCGAAGAGATGGTTGTACCCGTCCGATCGGTAGCGGCGGATCTCGCCGCCGGTCTTGATGTGATGCCGCCCGCGATCGAGCGTGAGCGTGTCGCTGATGTGAAGCGTGCGCGTGCGGCGGACGACCGGCAGGTTGGGGTCGTCGCCGAGCGTCTCGAACCCGGGGACGACGAGTGTCGGGTAGCCGAGATCCGATCCGCTGATCGCCGGTCCGGTGATCCCGAGCGCCGCGAACCGGTCGCTGCCGGCGCTTTGCGGCAGGTTCTCGCGGCGCAGCGCGTTGACGCCGACGCGCAGTTCGTTGAAGAGCCGCGCGGTGAACGCCTTGGTCAGTCCCCCCGCGGCGTTGTGCCCCTGATCGAGCACCGAGATGCCGAACCCGGGGAGATTGCGCGCCCGGACCGGGAACGGCTGATCCCGATCGTCACGGCTGAAGCTGTAGCGCAGCATCAGCGGGCTGCCCTGCCACACGCTGTGATCCGTCTTGATCGTGAACTGCGCGGCGGCGCGGTTGGCCAGCGGCGACGCCGCGAAGTTGGTCTGCGCGCCGGGGACGTTGGGCAGCGGATAGAGATTCGCCGCGGCCTGGCCCGCGGCGCTGAGCCGCGGCGTCGGAATGACGTTGCCGGTGAACGGCTGTCCGGTGAACGGATCGCGGACGGAGATCCCGGAGGCGCTGAAGTCGCCGGCCCGCTCGGCCGCGGTGGGCACGTGCGCCAGCCGCGTGTCCGCCTCGCGGCCGTTGATCGCTTCCGCGCTGACGAAGTAGAACGACAGCGGCAGCCACAGCGGCCCGCCGATCGTCCCGCCGAACTGATGGCGCTGCCGCTCGGGCTTCGGCAGGTCCGCAGGCGCCAGCGCGGGCCGCGCATCCAGGGCCGAGTCGCGGAAGAACTCGTACAGCGTGCCGTGCACGGCGCGCGTCCCCGACTTCAGCACCATGTTCAACTGCGCGCCGGCGCTGCGGCCGTGCTCCGCGTCGTAGGTGTTCTGCAGCAGCGAGAACTCCTGCACCGCGTCGAGGCTGGGATTGATTACCAGGCGGTTGAGGAACTGGTCGTTGTTGTCGAGGCCGTCGAGCAGGTAGTTGTTCGAGGACTCGCGCGCCCCGGCGCTGTTCACGCCGGTGTTCCCCTGCGTCGACAGGCGCGACCCGGGGGCCGGCGGCGCCACCCCGGCCGCCTGGCCGGCGAATTCCAGGACTTCGCGCTCGGGCACGGGCAGCGCCTGCAGCGTCGCCGCGTCGAAGATGGCGCCGACGGCGCTGTTGCCAATCGTCAGCGTCGAGGCATCCGCCTCGACCACCACCTCTTCCGTATACGCCCCGGCCTTGAAGACCAGCGCGATCCGCGCGTCGGCACTGGCGTCCAGCCGGACGTTGCGCACCACCTCGGTCTTGAATCCGCCGCGGACCGCCGACAGCGTATAGGTGCCGGCCGGCAGCCGCACCAGCCAGGCGGTCCCTTCGTTCGCCGTCGTCGCGGCGCGCTGCAGCCCGGTTTCCTCGCTCGTCACCGTGACCACCACGCCGGGCAGCGGGGCGCCATTCTGATCCCGGGCGTCGACCAGGAGCGTCGCGGCCGCGGTCTGCGGGGACGCGGGGAGGGCCAAAAACAAGAGCACCGCCATGACCAACATCGGTTTATCCTCTCACCCTTGGAGAGTCCATGCGCCGATTGAGCGTTTTTCTCGTCAGCATCGTGTCCTTTGCCGCACTCCTGCAGGCCCAGACGCCCGCACAGACCCAGGCGCCGCAGCCCGCGTTCAACATTCCCCCGAGCATTCCGCTCGAGCTCTTCCAGGTCGCCGACGGACTCGAAATCACCCTGTGGGCGGCCACGCCGATGCTCCGCAACCCGACCAACATCGACATCGATCGGGACGGCCGCATCTGGGTCGCCGAGGGCGTCCGCTACCGCAGACACCACGCCCGCCAGCCCGAAGGCGATCGCATTATGGTGCTACAGGACACCGATGGCGATGGTAAAGCGGATTCGTCGCACACCTTCGTCCAGGAGACCGCCCTGGTCGCGCCGCTCGGCGTCTCCGTCATCGACAACAAGATCGTCGTCGCGCAGCCGCCCGACCTGATCGTCTACACCGACGTCGATCGTAACCTGCGTTTCGACCCGGCGGTGGACAAGCGGGACGTGCTGCTCACCGGCTTCCACGGCGTCAACCACGATCATTCGCTGCACTCGGTGACGGTCGGGCCCGACGGCAAGTGGGTCTTCAACCAGGGCAACACCGGCGCGATGTTTACCGATCGCTCCGGGAAGACCTTCCGCAGCTTCGGCGCGTACCGGGACGGCCCGGTCGGCCCCTTCAAGGACCCGCACAACAAGGCGGAGCACGCCGGCAAGCCGAGCGATGACGGGCACACGTATGTCGGCGGATTCACGGTGCGGATGAATCCGGACGGAACCGGCGCCGAGATCATCGGCTACAACTATCGCAACAGCTACGAACAGTCGGTGACGTCGCTGGGCGACGTCTTCCAGAACGACAACGATGATCCTCCCGCGTGCCGCGTCTCGTGGGTGATGGAGTACGCCAACTTCGGCTTCTCGTCACTCGACGGGCAGCGCTCGTGGCAGGCGGATCGCCGTCCCGGGCAGACGGTGCCGATCGCGGAGTGGCGGCAGGATGACCCCGGCGTCGCGCCGGCCGGGGACGTCTATGGCGGCGGATCGCCGACCGGCAACGTGTTCTACGAGAACGGCGCGCTCGGCGCGGCGTGGGAGGGGACTTTCTTCGCCGCCGAACCGGGACGCAACGAGATCTTCGCCTACCGCCCGTCGCGCAGCGGCGCCGGCTTCAACCTCGGCGAGCGGCGGATTCTGGCGACGTCGAACGCGGAGCGGAAGTACGCCGGGTCGGACTTCATCGGCGGCAACTCGACGGCGAAGGGGGCGGCGGAGACGCTGTTCCGGCCGTCGGACGTCGCGATCGGTCCCGATGGGGCGTTGTACATCAGCGACTGGATCGATCCGCGGGTCGGGGGGCACACGGATCTCGACGACACGACCGCCGGCGCGATCTACCGGATCGCGCCGAAGGGCTTCGTGTCGAAGCCCCCGGCCTTCGACGCCTCGACGATCGACGGCCTCATCACCGCGCTCCGTTCACCCGCGGTGAACGTGCGGGCGATCGGATTCGAAGGGCTCAAGGCCCGCGGGGCCGCGGCCGTCGACGCCGTCGCCGCGCTGCTCACCGATCCCAACCCCTACGTCAGGGGCCGCGGTCTGTATCTGCTGTACCAGCTCGGCCCGGAGGGGCGGCGGCGAGCCGGAACCCCGGAATCGCAGACCGATCCGGCGATGAAGATCGCCGCGTATCGCGCGATGCGGCGCACCGGCCTCGACGTGCTGCCCGTGGCCGCGCGGCTCGCGCGCGATCCGGATCCCGGCGTCAGGCGCGAGGTGGCGCTCTCGCTGCGCGATCAGCCGGCGGCCGCGTCGCTCGACATCCTCGTCGATCTGGCGCGCGGGTTCGACGGCACGGATCGCAGCTACCTCGAAGCCTGGGGCACGGGGGCGACGGGCAAGGAGGCGGCCGTGTACGAACGGCTGCGCCGCGACCTGCGGGTCCCGCCGGATCCGCTCGCGTGGTCGCCGTCGTTCGCGTGGCTGGCGTGGCGGCTGCACGTGCCGGCGGCGGTCGACGACTTCGCGGCGCGCGCCCGCGCCGCCAAGCTGCCGCTCGAGGATCGGCGGCGCGCGATGGACGCGCTGGCCTTCATCGACGTGCCGGCGGCGTCGGACGCGATGCTGAAGCTGGCCGGACCCGCCGGTCCGCTGCGCGACCTGGCGATCTGGTGGCTGTTGAACCGGGTCTCCAACAGCTGGCAGAGCCACAACCTCCAGGCGGCGTTGAAGGTGACCAAGATCTACGATCCGGAGGCGATCAAGCTCGAAGAGGTCGCGGCGCCGCCGCCGGCGTCCGTGCCCGACCCGGCGATCGCGGAGGTCCTGCAGTTGCGCGGCGATGCGGCGCGCGGCAAGCAGCTGACGGCGGCCTGCGTGATGTGCCACGCGATCGGCGGTATCGGGCCCGACGTCGGGCCGTCGCTCGATGGCTGGGGACGGGGCAAGTCGGCGGAGGTCATCGCCCGCGCCATCGTGCAGCCGAGCGCGGAGATCGCGCAGGGCTACGACGGCACGGAGCTCCGCACCACGGACGGGCTCGTCATCCAGGGGCTGCTGATCAAGCAGGGAGACCCGCTGATGATGCGGAGCCGCGGCGGCTTCACCCAGATCATTCCGGCGAACCGGGTCGCCAACCGCCGGCGGATGACGGAATCGCTGATGCTGAGCGCGGCGCAGCTCGGGCTCAAGGCGCAGGACGTCGCCGATCTCATCGCCTTCCTGACCGTGCGCTGAGGCCGCCGGCGGCGATCCGCCGCCGGCTTTACTTGCGCTCTCAGGTAGATTATCTTGTGGAGCACGATGCCGAAACGGGGAAGCGCGCCGCTGCACGGCGAGATGCTGATGGGGACCCTCGACGTGCTGGTGCTCAAGACGCTGGCGATCGGGCCGGCGCACGGCCACACCATCGCCCACGCGATCGAGCGCCGATCGGAAGATGTTCTTCAGGTCGAGCACGGTTCGCTGTATCCCGCGCTGCACCGCCTCGAGGATCGCGGCTGGATCGCCTCGTTCTGGGGCACCTCCGAGAACAACCGCCGCGCCCGCTACTACCGGCTCACGCCGAAAGGGCGCCGGCAGCTCGAGGCGCAGACCAATCGCTGGGACGAAATCGTGCGCGCCGTCAATCGCATCCTGCGCCCCGCCGAGTGATGCGCCATGCGGCTCCTCCGCTTCCTCCGCCGCGGCTATTGGGACGCTGAACGGGCCCGCGAGCTCGACTCCTACCTCGCCGAGGCGATCGACGACAACCTGGCGCGCGGCATGTCGCTCGACGAGGCGCGCGCCGCGGCGCGCCGCAAACTCGGCAATCCCACCCTCATCCGCGAAGAGATCTACACCATGAACTCACTCGGCTGGCTCGAAACCCTCTGGCAGGACCTCCGCTACGGCGCGCGGCTGCTGCGCGGCAATCCCACCTTCGCGATCGTCGCCGTCCTGACGCTGGCGCTCGGCACCGGCGCCAACACCGCCATCTTCCAGCTCGTCGACGCCATCCGCCTGCGATCGCTGCCGATCGATCGTCCGCAAGAGCTCGCCGAGGTCCGCATCGTGAATACGCGAAACGGCCGCACCGGGTCGTTCATGGGCCGCTACCCGATGTTGTCGTATCCGCTGTACCAGCAGATCCGCCGCGAGCAGCAGGTCTTCGCCGACATGGCGGCATGGGGGACGACGACCTTCGACCTCGCGCCGGGCGGGGAGCAGCGCTCGGCCCAGGCGATCTGGGTCAGCGGGAACTTCTTCCCGCTGCTCGGCGTGCGCCCGGCGGTGGGCCGGCTCGTCGGACCGGCGGACGACGTGAAGGGCTGCACCGGCATCGCGGTCCTCGGCCATGCGTTCTGGCAGCGCGAGTACGGCGGCGACCCCGCGATTGCCGGCCGCACGATCCTCCTCGAAGGGCGCCGCTTCGAGATCGCCGGCGTCGCCCCGGCCGCGTTCACCGGCGTGGACGTCGGCCGCACCTTCGATGTCGCGGTGCCGATCTGCGTCGAGCCGCTGTTCCGCGGCGAGCGATCCGGGTACGAGCGCTCCGACGTCTGGTTCCTCGCCGGCCTGGCGCGGCTGAAGCCGGGCATCACCGTCGAGCAGGCGAGCGCGCACCTCGCCGGCCTGTCGAAGGGGATCCTCGCCGCGACGGTCTCGCCGCGGTACACCGCGCAGGACGCGAAGGACTATCGGGAGATGGCGATTGGCGCGCTCGGCGCCGGCTCGGGTCTCAGCGCGCTGCGGCGGACGTACGGCAGTTCGCTGAACCTCCTGCTCGGCGTCACCGCGGTCGTGCTGCTGATTGCCTGCGCCAATCTCGCCAATCTGCTGCTCGCCCGGGCGACGGCGCGCGAACGCGAGGTCGCGATCCGGCTCGCGATCGGCGCGTCCCGGGCGCGGATCGTGCGGCAGATGCTCTCCGAGAGCCTCCTGATCGCCGCGATCGGCGCCGGCGCCGGGGTGCTCGTCGCGCGCTGGTTCAGCGCCTCGCTGGTCGCGTTCCTGAGCTCCAGCGACAACCCGCTGTTCATCGATCTCTCGCTCGACTGGCGGGTGTTTGCGTTCACCGCGGCGGTGGCGGTGTTCGCCTGCGTGCTGTTCGGGCTCGCGCCGGCGCTGCGCGCGACGCGCACGTCGCCCGGCGCCTCGATGAAGGCCGGCAGCCGCGGCAGTACCGACACCCGCGAACGGTTCGGCGTGCGCCGCGGCCTGGTGGTGCTGCAGGTCGCGCTCTCGCTGGTGCTGGTGTTCGGCGCGCTGCTGTTGGCGCGCAGCCTGCGCAACCTGACGACCATGGACCCCGGCTTCCGGCAGGACGGCGTGATCGCCACCGGGCTCGACCTGCGCAAGGCGGCGCTGCCGGAGGAGGCGCGGGCCGCGGCGGTCGCCGCCATCCTCGAACGGGTGCGCGCCATCCCCGGCGTGAGGGCCGCGGCGCAGGCCTACACCACGCCGGTCAGCGGCAACTTCTGGAACAACCGGGTGCTCGTCGGCAGCGCGGCGCAGAAGGCGGTCGTCAATTTCAACGCGGTCGGCGCGGGCTACTTCGACGCGCTCGGCATCCAGTTCGTGGCCGGGCGGGATTTCGACGCGCGCGACACCCCGCAGTCGCCCAGGACGGCGATCGTCACCGAGTCCTTCGTGCGCGCGTTCTTCAGCGGCCGCAACCCGATCGGGCAGTCCTTCCAGATCGAGGCGGCGGCCGGCGAACCGCGCCCGTTCTACGAGATCGTCGGCGTCGTCCGCGACACCAAATACACCGACTTGCGCGAACCGTTCTCCCCGCTCGCGCACCTGGCGTCCACGCAGGAGGCGCCCGGACCGTTCCTGCAGATCGTGACCCGCATCGATACCTCCCCGTCGGCGTTCACCGCGGCGGCGACGCGTGCCATCGCCGAGGTGAATCCGGCGATCAGCCTCCAGCATCAGTCGGTGCGGACGCAGGTGTCGCAGTCACTGCTTCAGGAGCGGCTGATGGCGACGCTGTCCGGCTTCTTTGCCGGCCTCGCGGCGCTGATCGCGACGATCGGCCTCTACGGCGTGATGTCGTACACCGTCGCGCGGCGCCGGATCGAAATCGGCGTGCGCATGGCGCTCGGTGCCGACGCCGCGGCCGTCGTCCGCATGATCGTGCGCGAGGCCGGGGTGCTGCTCGCCGCCGGTCTCGCGATCGGCGCCGTCCTGGCCGTCTTCGCCGCGAAGAGCGCGTCGGCGCTGCTCTATGGGCTGAAGCCCGGCGATCCCGGTACCGTGGCGATGGCGATCGCGGCGCTGGCGTCGGTGACGCTGCTCGCGGGATGGATTCCCGCCCGCCGCGCTTCACGGCTGGCGCCGTCCACGGCCCTGCGGGAAGACTGATGTGATCAGCCGCTGGAGCCGCGGCTCATCCGTCCGTGCACCGGCTGGGCGGCAGGCGAATTGCTTTTTCAGCCGGTGTGAGCGAACAGACGGCGGCGGCAGACAAGGAACTCACGCAAGCCGAGAAACGTGACAACGTGATCCGGCTGGCATTCGATAACGACCCGGCGAAACTCGAGCAGTTCGTCCAGCTCATCAAAGACGTCGTGCCCGAGAATACCGGCGTGGTGCTGCGGGGAAGCGCGGTGACCGGGTATCGCTGGAAGGACAAGGCGCCGTTCGACGCGGACGGGCCGGGCACCAGCGATCTCGATCTCACCCTGGTGGGCAGCCGCATCCTCGACTGCTACAAGGTCACCGGCTTCTTCGTGCCCGGCGTGCACTCGCGTCCGTTGAGCGACGAGGATCCCGACATCGCCCCCGGCCTCGTACCGCTGCGCGAGCGGTTGATGGCGATGGTGCGCCGTCCGGTGAACATCCAGGGCACGCGCGACTTCGTCATGTATCTCCGCGGCGAGTTGATCGGGCAGCCGTATCTCACGCTGGTGGAGAAGTCCGACATCGAGTGACTTCGCTCCGCCTCCTCAGCTACAACATCCGCCGGGGGGGCGCCGGCCGCGAAGACGCGCTGCTGTCCGTCATCCGCCCGTGCGCGCCGGACATCGTCGTGCTGCAGGAGGCGACCGTGCCGGCCGTCATCGATCGGCTCGCGCGCGAATCGGGCCTCCAGTACTGGGCGGCGATGCCCGAGTTCTCGCTCGGCTTCATCAGCCGCCTGCCCATCGCGCACCACGAATGGCACCGGCCGCGGCTGTCCCGCCACGCGTTCCTCGAAATCGTTCCGCAGGGCATGGCGTTCCGTGTCTTCGGCCTGCATCTCAGCGCGGTCTTCGCGGCGTGGACGGAGCGGCGGCGCATGATCGAGCTGCGCGCGCTGCTGCGCAGCATCCGTCAGCACCAGGCAGGGTTCCACGCGCTGGTCGGCGACTTCAACACGGTCACCCCCGGCGAGCTGCTGGATTTCCGAGCGCTCCCGCAGAAGGTGCGCGCCACGGTGTGGCTGAGCGGCGGCCGGATCCGCTGGCGCACGATCCAGGTCGTGCGCGACGCCGGGTACGTCGACGCCTTCCGCGCCCTGCATCCGGCCGATCCCGGCCTCACCTTGCCGACCACGAAGCCGCAGGTGCGGCTGGACTACCTGTTCGTCCCGTCGGCGCACCTCTCCCGCGTCCACTCGTGCGAAGTGGTCCGGTCGCCGGCAGCTCAACAAGCCTCGGATCACTTTCCGCTGCTCTCCCAGATCCGGGTGTAAGCTGTCCGGCGGAGTTTTCGTGGCCCCCGTCACTCCCAACATCGTCCCTGACCTCGTCGAAGACGCCGGCGTCGGTCTCAAGACCCAGCTGGACGACGTCGAGTTCTGGGAACGGGTGTGGCGCATGCGCCCCGCCTCGGTCACGATCGCGCGCACGCACGCGTCCGACGTCGGCCTGCGCCAACTGGTGATCACGCTCGACGGCGAGCGGCTCGGCGATCTGCTGTTCGGCGAGTCGATTCAGCGGGACGTCGCGCCGGGTCCGCATCGGCTGCGCGTCAGCAACACGCTGGTCTGGAAGACGCTGGAGTTCGACGTCAAGCCCGGCGAGCAGGTGCGGTTCGAGGCGATCAACCGTCCCGGCAAGCTCACGTATCCGCTGCTCGTACTGTTCGGCGCGGCGCCGCTGTACCTGACCGTCCGCCGGGTCGGCTAGCCGCCGCGAAGACGGCGCACTATACTGCGCCGAAACGGCCGTTCAAGCCGACGCGGCTGGGATTTCGCGCGTGGTACGCCGCCGGGCCGCCTCAGACGTTCATCGCTTTCAGCGCGGCGACGCTCGCTTTCGTCAGCTCCATGTTCTGCTCGACGAAATAGTTCTTCACGCCGCCCGTCCGCGCCGCTTTGAACGTCTTCGCCCAGTCGATGCTGCCCTTGCCGACGGCGGTCTGCGGGCGCCCGCGTCCGCCTTCCGGAACCGGCGCGTTCATGTCGACGTCCTGAACGTGCATCGAGATGAAGCGTCCGGGATACTTCGTGAAGTACTCTTCGGCCACCAGCCCCTGGTTGATCGTCGACATCTGGAACTGGAACTTGACCAGCTTCGGATCGAGCAGGTCCATCAGGATGTCGTAGGTGCGGCGGCCGTCGACCATCGATACCTCGAACCCCTCGTTGTGCAGCACCTGCTGCATGCCGGCCTTCGCCGCCACCGCGGCGATGGCGTTGTATTCGTCAGCCGCGCGCTTCACGTCGTCCATCGCGGGCGTGCGGCCGCCGCCGAGGGTGGCGACGACCATCTGGGTCATGCCGATCTCGCGCGCCCAGTCGATGCTCTTCTGCTGGTTGTCGCGCAGCTCGCGGAGGCTGAAATGCGCGCTCTCGCACTTCATGCCGTGCTCGCCGAGCGTCCGTTTGACGGCGCGCGCGTCGGCAAGCGGCGCGAATTCCTTGTAGCCGATCGCCGAGCACAACTCGACTGCCTCGACCCCGATCTCTTTCAGCGTCTCGAGCAGGCCGGCGAAGTCTCCCGCGCCGATCGTCTGCCGGTGCGGGTAGGTCTGGCTGCCGATCGGCAAGCCGAGCGGGCTCGCCTCGATCCGTGCCGCCAGCGCCGTTGCCATCACACCGGCGACGAATTCGCGTCTCGTCAGTGCCGCCATCGCGTCTCCTCTCAGCCCCGGCCGATGAACGGCATCTTCGTCGCCATGACGGTCAGGAATTGCACGTTGGCGTCCAGCGGCAGGCTCGCCATGTAGAGAACCGCGTCGACGACGTGCGCGACGTCGATGCGCGGCTCGATGCTGACCTCGCCGTTCGCCTGCAGGATACCCGAGGCGAAGCGCGCGGTCATCTCGGTCGCCGCGTTGCCGATGTCGATCTGTCCGCAGGCGATGTCGTACTTGCGGCCGTCGAGTGACGTCGCCTTCGTCAGGCCGGTGATCGCGTGCTTGGTCGCGGTGTACGGCGCCGAGTTCGGCCGAGGCGCATGCGCCGAGAGCGACCCGTTGTTGATGATGCGTCCGCCCCTCGGGCGCTGATCCTTCATGGCGAGGAACGCCTGCTGGGTGCACAGGAAGGCGCCCGTCAGGTTCACGTCCACGACCGTCTTCCATTGATCGACGGTCAGCTCTTCGAGCGCGATCCCCGGCGCCGTGGTTCCGGCGTTGTTGAACAGGAGATCCACGCGCCCGAACGTCGCGCGCGTGGTCTCGAACAGGCGGCGCACCGATGCGGCGTCGGCGACGTCCGTCGGGACCGGCAGCGCCCGCGCCGGGTCCTCGCCCGACTGCTGAACCGCCTCCTCGAGCGCCGGCCGGCGCCGGCCGGCCAGGGCGACCGCATATCCGCGGCGGAGCAGGGCGATCGCGACCCCCTTCCCGATCCCGGACCCCGCACCCGTGACGACCGCGACTGCGAGTGGATTGGCCACGTGAGGAACGGTAACATGGGCCGCGGATTACACGGATCAGCAACGATGACAGTGCTCGTTACCGGCGCCGCCGGGTTCCTTGGCAGCCGCGTCGTCAGGGCGCTGCTCGGCGGGGGTGATCGACTGCCGCCGGTGTCGCGGATCGTGGCCGCAGACACAACGGCCTGCCCGATCGGCGACCCGCGCGTCGACGTCAGGACCGGGACGATCGTCGATTCCGCCTTCATCAGCTCCATCGTCGAAGACGGCGTCGACCTGGTGTTTCATCTGGCGGCCGTCCTGAGCGGCCAGTCGGAGGCGGAATTCGACGTCGGGATGCGGGTCAACGTGGATGCCACGCGCGGCCTGCTGGAGGCGTGCCGCCGGCTGCGCCGGCCGCCGCGCTTCGTGTTCGCCAGCACCGTGGCGGTATTCGGCGCCAATCTGCCTGCGGAAGTGCCCGAGGACCACGTGCTCCGCCCGCAATCCTCCTACGGCGTCGCCAAGGCCATCGCCGAACTGCTGGTGAGTGAATACTCGCGGCGCGGCTTCGTCGACGGCATCGTTCTGCGTCTGGCGACGGTCACGGTGCGGCCCGGAGCGCCGAATTCGGCGCTGTCGTCGTTCGTCAGCGGCATCATCCGCGAGCCGCTCGCCGGCATCGACGCGGTGTGCCCGGTTCCGCTCGACATGCCCATCTGGATCAGCTCACCCGACGTGGTGACCGGCAACTTGATCCATGCCGCACGGGTGCCGTCCTCGGCCCTTGGGGGCGCGCGGTGTGTGAACCTTCCGGGGCTCTCCGTGACGCCGGCGCAGATGCTCGCGAGCCTCGAGCGCGCCGGCGGCGCCGCCGCCAGAGCGCGCGTCCGCTGCGAGATCGATCCCGGCGTCGCGCGGGTCGTCGCCACCTGGCCCGGCGCGCTGGACGACCGCCGGGCGCGTCAACTCGGATTCAGCGCCGATCGGGACGTCGACGAGGTGGTGACGCAGTATCTGAACTCAGCGCGAACGCGATGACGCTGTCCCCGGTCACCGGATTGCCGAAGAAACTGCCGCCGGTCGCCGTGATGACGACGTACTGGCGGCCGTCGCGCCCCTGGTAGGTCATCGGCGTGGCCTGCGCCGCGCCCGGCAGCTTGTGCGCCCACACCTCTCGTCCGGTCTTCGCGTCGAAGGCGCGAAACCGGCTGTCGTCGGTCGCGCCGACGAACACCAGTCCACCCGCGGTCGCAATCGTTCCGCCGTTGCCCGGCCGGCCGGTGTGCTGCTTGTCTGGCGGCAGGCTTTCGGTGATGCCGAGCGGCACCCGCCACGCGAACTCGCCGGTGTTGACGTCGACCGCGGTCAATCGTCCCCACGGCGGCTGCTGGCAATACATGTTGGATTCGTCGTCTTTGAATCGGCCGCCGCCGGCAATCCCTTCGTAGGGGCCTGCGGGATCCACACGGTTGCCCACGCCGCTGGCGCGCGCCGGACCGGCCGCGTCCTTGCTCCGTTCACGGAGGCCGGACATCTGCCCCATCTCGTTGGTGTTGACGAACAGATATCCCAGCCGCGGGTTGAAGGAGGTGCCGCCCCAGTTCACGCCGCCATGGTTGCCGGGGAACTGCACTCGCAGGCGGTTGAACGAGACCGGCAGGTACGGGCCGCCGAGCTGCAGGCCTTCGATCAGCTTCCGGCACGCGGCTTCGAGCTCCGGCGTGACGGTGGCGATCTCCGCCGCGGTCATCGTCATGCGGGAGAGCGGCGCCGGCTTGAGCGGGAAGGGCTGCGTCCTTGCCGCGCGCTCGAGCGGCACGTCGCTCTGCGGCACCGCCCGTTCCTCGACGCCGTAGATCGGCTTGCCCGTCACCCGGTCGAGCAGGAAGAGCAGGCCGTTCTTGCCGATCACCGCGACCGCCGGAATCGTGCGGCCGCCGCGCCTCACGTCGATCAGCGCCGGCGCGCCGGAGAGATCCGCGTCCCAGATGTCGTGGTGCACGACCTGGAAATGCCACAGGTATTTTCCCGTCCGCGCATCGGCGGCGACCAGGCTCGTGCCGAACAGGTTGTCGCCCTCGCGATCGCCGCCGTACTGATCCACGGACGGCGCGCCGAACGGCATGTAGACGATGCCGCGCGCGGCGTCGACCGTCATGAAGCCCCACACGTTCACGCCGGATCGCTGCTTCCAGCTCTCGCCCGCCCAGGTGTCGTTGTGCGGCTCGCCGGCGCGCGGCACCGATCGGAACGTCCACGCCAGCTTGCCGGTATGCATGTCCCACGCGCGGACGTCGCCGGCCGGGCCGCGCGGCGGATTCTCCTGCGTCGTCCCGCCGGTGATCACGAGGTTGCGGTAGGTGACCGGCGGGGAGCTCAGGGCGTTGCGCCCGGGCAGCCCCTGCAGGATCTCCGGCGTGTCGAGGTTCACGATCCCCTTCTCGCCGAAGGCCTCGTTCGGCTTCCCGGTCTTCGCATCCACGGAGTACAGCTTCGCGTCGCTCGAGCCAAAAACGATCTGCGCCGGCGTCTGCGCGTCGCCGGGCCAGTACTCCACGCCGCGGGTGGAAGGGTTGCCCGACGGCAGGCGGAACGCCCAGATCTCCGCCCCGGAGACCGGATCGATCGCCACCACGCGGCCGTAAGGAGTCGACAGATACATCGTCCCGTTGACGACGAGCGGCGTGTTCTGACTCGCCGCGAATCGCAGCGTGGAACCGGCGGGCCTCATGTGAAAGACCCACGCGACCTCGAGCCGGCTGACGTTCGCCGGCGTGAGCTGGGTGAGAGGAGAGAAGCGCTGGCCGCCGCGATCGTGGCCGTAGGTCGGCCAGTCGGAGCCGGCAGGCGCCGGTTGGAAGCTGGATCCAGTTGCTATCAGTGCCACCAGGGCGATATACAGAGCGAGTTTCACGCGGTTACTCTAAAGGATCGAGGGGCGAGGATCGAGGATCGAGGGTCGAGGCGCGGCGTGCGGCCACCGGCAGCCACTCACCGGTGCACGCCCGGCGCTTCGTGGCCGGTGCGTGCCACGTATTCCTCGTAGGTGCCCGGATAGGCGTGGGGCTGCGCTTCCTTGCCGCTCTCGCCGCCCAGTTCGAGCACGCGGTTGCTCAGGCCCTTGAGGAACGCGCGATCGTGTGACACGAAGATCATCGTTCCCTCGAAGTCGTGCAGCGAGTCGAGGAGCATCTCCTTGGTCGCGAGGTCGAGGTGGTTGGTCGGCTCGTCGAGCACGAGGAAGTTCGGCGGATTCAGCAGCATGCGCGCCATCACCAGCCGCGTCTTCTCGCCCCCCGACAGCATGCGGATCTTCTTGTCGATGTCGTCCCCCGAGAACTGGAACGCGCCGGCCAGGTTGCGCAGCGCGCCGATCGACTCGGCGGGGAAGTCCTTCTGCAGCTGCTCCTCGATGGTGAGGTCCGCATCCAGCACGTCGAGCGACTGCTGCGCGAAGTACCCCATCTTCAGGCTGGCGCCCAGCTTGACCTGCCCGTCGTCGGGCGGCGTCGCTCCGGCGATCATCTTGAGCAGCGTCGATTTGCCGGCGCCGTTCTTGCCCATCACGCACCAGCGCTCGCCGCGGCGGATGGTCAGGTTGACGCCGTCGTGGACGACGCGCGCGCCGTAGCGCTTGCTGACGTGCTCCAGCGTCGCGACCAGATCGCCGGAGCGCGGCGGCGTCCGGAAGTCGAACTTCACCACCCGCCGCTTCTTCGGCAGCTCGATCTTCTCGATCTTCTCCAGCGCCTTGACCCGGCTCTGCACCTGCGCCGCCTTGGCGGCATGGGCGGCGAACCGCTCGATGAAGCGCTGCTCCTTGGCGAGCATCGCCTGCTGCCGCGCGTAGGCGGCCTCCCGGTTGGTCTCGCGGATCGCGCGCTCGCGCTCGTAGAAGTCGTAGTTGCCCGAGTACGCCGTGATCTCCCCGCCGTCGATCTCGGCGATGCGGGTGACGATGCGGTTCATGAACTCGCGATCGTGCGAGGTCATCAGCAGCGAGCCGGGAAGGGTCCTGAGGAATTCCTCGAGCCAGATGATCGACTCGATGTCGAGATGGTTGGTCGGCTCGTCCATCAGGAGGATGTCGGGGCGGCCGAGCAGCACGCGCGCCATGGCGACCCGCATCTTCCAGCCGCCGGACAGCGCGCCGACGTCGCCGTCGATGCGGTCGTCCTCGAAGCCGAGCCCGTGCAGCACCTCGCGCGCCTGCGCTTCGAGCGCGTAGCCGCCGAGATGCTCGTATTCCTCCTGCACCTCGCCGAAGCGGGCGAGGACGCGATCCATGTCGTCCGCGCGGGCGGGGTCGCCCATCGCGTGATTCAGTTCCTCGAGCTCGTGATGCAGCAGCCCGACGCGGCCGCTGCCGGCGATCGTCTCGTCGAGGACCGAGCGCCCCGACATTTCCTCCACGTCCTGCTTGAAGTAGCCGATGCTCAGCTTCTTCGGCACCGACACGTCGCCGTCGTCCGGCGCGTCCTCGCCGACGATCATCCGGAACAGGGTGGTCTTGCCGGACCCGTTGGGCCCGACGAGACCGACTTTTTCACCGGGATTGAGTTGAAACGACGCGTCGACGAAGAGGACCTGACGGCCGTACTGCTTGCTGACTCTGGTGAAGGAAACCATTGTAGAGTGCCGATTGGCGATTGGCGATCGACAATTGGCGATTGGGAGATTGTGGATCGACGGATTGATGATTGTCGAATCCACAATCGCCAATCCGTCAATCGCCAATCAACAATCGCCAACCGTCGATCGCCAATCGCCAATCGCCAATCGGCAATGCGTCAGCGCCCCCAGTGACACCAGCTGACGCGGGCGAGCCAGTCCATGCCGGTGTCGCCGATGGGCGCGCCCGGGGGCGGATCGGGCGTCGCCGGCGTCGCGATCGGCGCGATCGGACGCTCGAGGAAGCGCTTGATGTCGCCGGCCATGAGCCTGCGCATGGCGGCGTCGCCCGGATCGGACACGGCAGCCGTGTCGAGCGACTGGATGCCGGCCAGCGTCGAGGACGCGACCGCTCGCACCTGCGGCATCGAGGCGGTGCCGGCCAGCGCCATCAGGCGTTCGACCAGCACGCGGGAGGTCGCGCGGCGGATCTCCTTCTCGTATGGCGTGGCGGCGGCCGCCTCGAATGTCGCCTGGTGAAGAGCGGTCAGCACTCTGCTGAGCCCTGGCAGCGACGGATCGAGCGCGTTCTGCGCCACCATCCGCGCGGCGCGGTCGGGGGAGAGGATGAAGCCGATCGTCATGTCGGCGGCGGCGACCGCCGGGCTGATCGGGTCGAACACCTCGCCGGTGTAGCGGGTGAACATCTCGCGATGCGCCCCCCAGCCGGCCGGCCGCGGCGGGATCTTGTCGAGCGCGTTCTTCGGCAGCGCCAGCTCGGAGGGCTTCAGCGCCGCCATCAGGGCGTCGAGCGCGGCGCCCTGCTGCGCCGCCGGCACCCACCGGGTCGGCGTGCGCTGGTCACCGCGGAACGCGTAGATGTAGTCCTGCCCGCCGAGCGCCGAGGCCGCGGACTCGACGGCATACCGGTGATAGAGGTAGAGCGGCACCAGCGCCTCCTCCATCGTCGCCATCGGCGCGTCCTTCCTGATCACCGTCTCGTCGAACCGGTTCAGCGCGGCGCGCCGGATCTGCATGATGCGGGTCAGCTCGCCGGCCACGTCGGTGCCGTTGTTCCACTGATCCACCCGCGGGGTGGCGTCGAGGTCCTGGTTCGACATGTAGATCAGGTCCGCTTTCCACGCGTCGTCGATGATCTTGCGCAGCGCCGCCGACTCGTTCGTGCCGGGAGGGAAGTCGGAGTAGGCATAGGCGACGGCGACCTTGTCCCACTCGCCGATCCCCGTGGCGTACGCGTCCGACAGATCGATCGTGCCGTCGGGGTTCAGCTTCTCGAGCGGATGGGGATAATCCATCACCGAGATCCGCCCCTTGGCGCTGTTGTAGTACTGATGCCCGATGCCGAGGGTGTGGCCGACTTCGTGGGCCGCGAGCTGACGGATGCGCGCGAGCGCGGTCTGCTGCAGGATGGCCGGCGTCTCGGTGCCCGTCTTGTACGGGGCGAGCAGGCCTTCGAAGATCAGGTAATCCTGGCGGTCGCGCAGCGAGCCGAGCGTGACCGTGGCCTTGATGATCTCGCCGGTACGCGGATCCGAGATCGAGCCGCCGGTGCTCCAGCCGCGCGTCGAGCGGTGGACCCAGTTGATCATGTTGTAGCGGATGTCCATCGGGTCGGCCCCTTCCGGCAGGAGCTCGACCTGGAAGGCGTTGCGGTAGCCGGCGGCCTCGAACGCCTGGTTCCACCAGCCGGCCCCGTCGAGCAGCGCCTTGCGGACCAGTTCCGGCGCCCCGCGATCGACGTAGTACTTGATCGGCTTCTTCGCCTCGCTGACGCGCGCCGCCGGGTCGACCTTCTCGAGACGGTGCCGGCGGATGAACCGCTTGACCAGCGGTTCGGTCATCGGCGCGGCGAAGTCCGCGTATTGCAGCGACTGGAAGCCGGAGCGCGGGTCGTCGACGCGCGTCTTGTAGTTGGCGTCGGGCAGCTCCGCGAAGCTGTGATGTTCCTTCAGGGTCACCGAATCCGCGGTCGGCGTGACGCTGCCCACGGAACCCGAGAACATGCCTCCACCGAATCCGCCGCCGCCGCGTCCCCCGCCCGCGGCGGGCCCTGCCGCGGCTCCTCCCTCGTTCGAGAACGTGAGCAGCGTCGTGATCTCGGTGTTCTTCGGGAACCCTTTCGTCCACGGCATGTCGATCGCGCTGCGCGTGCGGTCGACGCGGTAGTTGCCCGGCCGCAGCCGCGGAATGACGTTGAACGCATCGCGGAGGAAGAAGTCCGTCGCGTCCACCAGCACGCGGCCGTCCGTCTCGGCGCCGACGCTGAAGCCCCAGAGAATGGACCGGGCGAAGGCGTCCTCGGCGGCGCGGCGCTCATCCGCGTTGGGGCTGACGGCGCGCCACGTGTAGTTGGGCTGCACCATCATCACGCGCGGGCCGATGCGCTGGAACTTCACCACCCGTCCCTGCCCGCCGAGGCCGCGATCGAGCCCGATGTCGTTCGAGCCGAGGCCGGACGTCAGGCCGGTCGAATAGAGCATCTCCGTATCGAACTTGTTGATCTCCATCCAGAGCGTGCCGGTCTTCTCGTCCCAGTAGAGCGGCATGTAGCCGTCCACTTTCTGCAGACCGGCGGTGCGGGCGTCGATCGATTGCACAGGTGCGGCGCCCTGCTGTCCGCCGCCGCCGCCGCCGCGCCCCTGCGCCGCGAGGTCGGTCGTCAAGGCAGCCGCCGAGAGAGCTAACGCAAGGAAGCACGTGGTTCGCATGCGCGAGATTCTATATCGAGCCGCCCGCGCCCGGCGGCGGGCTACTGCCTGGCGAGCTTCTCGACCAGCTGCTGCGCGAGCGGCAGGCTGACCGAGCAATCGGGGTCGTCGACGCGGCATTGCGCGAGGGTGAGCCCGCAGCCGCAGGTGCAGTGCTCCGAGTTGAGCGCCTTCAGCACCTCGTCGCGCCGATCGGGCGGCAGCGCCGAGAGGTCGATGCCGGGAATCTTGTTGGCCTGCGCGGCGTTGGCCAGGCGGACCTTGTCCTCTTCCTCGGCGTAGACCACCGTGATTTCCGGCGCCAGGCCGGCGAGCGAACGGGTCTCGCTCTCGGTCACCGCGGCATTGAGCAGGCCGATGTGCTTCTGGGCCAGCCTGCCGTCCCGATCGAGGATGAAGGTGGTCGGCAGCGCGTAGACGCCGGGGAACAGCCGCTCGATTTCCGGCGTACTCATCACCGTCGGATAATTGACGCGGTGCTCGGCGGCGAAGCGGCGCACTGCCTCCACGCTGCCCGAATCCTGCGAGACGCCGATGATCTGCAGGTGGTCCTTGTACTTGTCCTGGAGCGCGACGAGATCCGGGATCTCTTCGCGGCACGGCGGGCACCAGGTCGCCCAGAAGTTGACCAGCACCACCTTGCCGCGGAGCGCGGCGGTGGAAATCTGGCGGCCGTCCAGATCGGTGGCGACGAAGGCCGGGATCTCCACCCGCTCTTTCAGGAGTCTTACCGATCCGGAGGCGGCCGGGGCGCTGGCGAGCCCGGCTTCCACGCCGCGCGTGTACCGGACCATCGCCGCGACGACCGCGGCGCCGCCGAGCAGCCATAAGGCCCACACGAAGATGCGGCGTGCTGACATAATTGAATTATGACGTACGGCGCGTATCCGGCAGGGCGATCGGTCGCCGAGCGGGTCAGGGAGCACTTCGTGCGCCACGTCGAGGCGGCCCAGGGCGAGGAAGTCAAGGGGACGGTGTCGGTCATTGCCGCGCCCCCGGACGTGGAGGCGCTCGAGACCCTGATCGACGTCGCGTTCTGGACGAGCCTGCGGCGTGAAGAAGGTTACGTGCCGATCGTGTCGCTGGCGCTGCTCTCGCCCGACGAAACGCCGAACCCGCTCCGCTTCGCCGAGCCGCTGCGGCTGAAGCCGGCCACGCTCGCCAAGGTGGCGCCCGCGGTCGAGCGCCCCGGGATCCACCTCGGCGTGGCGCCGATCGACGGCAAGCTCGCGGTCTGGGGGGCGACGCGGATCCTGCCGGCGTACTGCCTGGTGCTCGAAGTGGCGGCGCCGGGGCTGCTCGTCATCAAGCAGCACCGCGGCGGCGAGCACACGAAGTTCGCCAACATCGCGGTGCTCGAAGCCGACCAGGTGAAGATCGTCGACGAGGATGCGTCGAGCCTGCCGGATTGTCCGTCGCTCCTCTCGTCGCTGCTCGGGTTCGACACCCCGGCGTCGTGGACCGATTCGGTCAACGTGCTCGTGCAGCTCTCCGTCTCGATGCGCGCCCACAAGCGCGGCGGGCTGCTCCTCGTCGTCCCCGCCGGCTCGGAGCGATGGCGCGAGTCGATCGTCCAGCCGATTGCCTACGAGATGAACCCGCCGTTCTCGGTGCTCGCGGACCTGATGCTGCAGAAGGCAGTGGATCGCGATCGGCTGTGGCAGGACGAGCTGGGGCGCGCCATCGAGGGTATTGCCGGGCTGACCGCGGTCGACGGCGCCACGATCGTGACCGACCGGCACGAGCTGCTGGCCTTCGGGGCGAAGATCACCCGCCGCCGCGGCTCGCCGCTCGTCGAGCTGACCGCGGTCACCGAACCGATCGAAGGGGGCGCGCCGAAAGTCGGCCATCCGTCGTCGCTCGGCGGCACGCGGCACCTCTCCGCCGCGCAGTTCGTGCACGATCAGCGCGATGCCGTCGCCCTGGTCGCCTCGCAGGACGGGCGCTTCACCGTGTTCGCGTGGTCACCGTGCGAGAACATGGTCCACGCGCACAGGGTCGAGGCTCTGCTCCTGTAGATGGATCTCGCCGCCGTCCTGCGCGCGCAGATCCAGGCGGACCCGTTCAATCTCGTCGCGACGGGCATCTTCCTGCTGGCGATCCTCCACACGTTCGCGGCGTCGCGCATCGCCGCGCTCGCGCATCGCGCGCCCGCCGGCAGCGTCCGCAGCGAGCTGCTGCACTTCGCCGGCGAAGTCGAAGTGGTCTTCGGCCTGTGGGCGGTCGTGCTGCTGGCGGCGATGACGGTGGAGAAGGGCTGGGCCGCGGCGACGCACTACCTCAACGACACCGTCAACTACACCGAAGCGCTCTTCGTCGTCGTCATCATGGCGCTCGCGTCGACGCGGCCGATCGTGCTGTTCGCGGAAGCGGCGCTGCGCCGCGTCGCGGCGGCCGGCGGCGGTTCGCCGGCGGCCTGGTGGCTGACGATCTTGATCGTCGGGCCGCTGCTCGGCTCCTTCATCACCGAGCCGGGTGCGATGACGATCTGCGCGCTGCTGCTGGGGCGGCAGTTCTACGACCTGCAGCCGCCGATGCGGCTTCGGTACGCGACGCTCGGCCTCCTCTTCGTCAACATCTCGATTGGCGGCACGCTGACGCATTTCGCCGCGCCGCCGGTGCTGATGGTGGCGCGTCCCTGGGACTGGGGGCTCGGCTTCATGCTCACGCACTTCGGCTGGCGCGCCGTGCTGGCCGTGATCGTCTCGAGCGTCGGCTACGCCCTGGTGTTCCGGCGCGACCTGCAGTCGCTCGTCGGCCGCCTGCCGATGGCGGATCTCCCGCCGCCGGACGAAGACGCGGCGACGGATCAACCGGTGACCACACCCATGCCGCCCTGGGTGACGGCGGTCCATCTTGCGTTCATGGTCTGGACCGTGTTCACGGCGCACTATCCGGCGCTGTTCCTCGGCGGGTTCCTCTTCTTCCTCGGATTCGCGCGCGCCACCGCCATGCACCAGAGCCGCATCGAGCTGCGCACGCCGCTCCTGGTGGGATTCTTTCTGGCCGGACTCGTCATCCACGGCGGATTGCAGGGCTGGTGGATCGGCCCGGTACTGGGCGGCCTGACGGAGACGCCGATGTTCCTCACCGCGGCGTTCCTGACCGCGTTCAACGACAACGCGCTGATCACCTACCTGGCGACGCTCGTGCCGCACCTCGATCCGCCGCTGCAACTGGCGGTCGTCGGCGGCGCCGTCGCCGGCGGAGGACTGACCGTGATCGCCAACGCGCCGAACCCCGCCGGCCAGGCCCTGCTCGCGCGCTTCTTCGGAGGCTCCATCTCCCCGCTCTACCTCGCCGCGGCCGCCCTTGGCCCGACCATCGTCGCGACGATCGCGCTCCTCTTCCGGTAAATCCGATCACCCGATCACCCGATCGCCCGATCGCCCGATCACCCGATCACCCGATCGCGCGATCACGCCCGCAGCGCGTCCACCGGATCGATGCGCATCGCCCGTCGCGCCGGCAGGTAACAGGCCAGCGCGGCGATTGCCATGAGAAGCGCCGGCACGAGCGCCATCGTCGCCGGATCGAGCGGCCGGATCCCGAACAGCTGCGTGGTGAGCAGCGGCGTCACGGCGAACGAGGCGGCGACGCCGAGCGCTATGCCGATCGCGGCGAGCGTGACCCCTTGCCCGACGACCAGACGCAGCACGGAGCCGGGCTGTGCGCCGAGGGCGAGGCGGATGCCGATCTCGCAGGTCCGCTCCGTGACGATCAGCGCCATCACTCCGTAGACGCCGACCGCCGCCATCACCAGCGCCAGCGCTCCGAACGCCGCGACCAGCAGCAGCACGAACCGGCGTTGACTCACGGAGTCTGCCCTGACCTGCGTCATCGGCCTGATGTCGTAGGCGGCGATCTCCTTGTCCACGGCGCGCAGCTCGCCGCGAACGGTCGCCGCGAGCGCGGCAGGATCGCCCGTGGTGCGAATGACGATGAACGGGTTGGTCGGAGGGCCCTGGAGGTACGAAATGTACATCTCCGGGGCGGCAGGCGCCTCGAGCCCGCTGTGGCGCACGTCGCCGATGACGCCGACGATGGTGTTCCACGGCGACGTGGGACTCATCCGGATCCGCTTGCCGACGGGATCGGCGTCCGCGAACAACTGCCGCGCCATCGTCTGATTGACGACCACGACGGGCGGCGCCTCCGCATTGTCGGCGGCGGTGAACGAACGTCCGCGCAGCACCGGGATGCCCATCGTCTCGAAGTAGTCGTGCACCGCGCGCCGGAACTCCACTTCCGGCCATGCCGCCGGCGGCTTGTCGCTCCCCTCGACGCCGATCCGCGTGGTGACGTTGGTGCTGCCCAGTGGAAGCCGTGTGGTGCCGCCGGCGGACTGGACGCCGGGAATCGACTCGAGCCGGGTGAACAGATCCCGATACAGCGCAAGCCGGTGCGCCGGCGTCTGGTATTTCTGCGGCACCGCAATCTGCAGCGTCAGCAGCCGGTCGGACTGGAATCCGGGATCCACGGCGAGAACCGAGAGGAAGCTGCGCAGCAGCAGTCCCGCGCCCAGCGTCAGGACGACCGCGAGAGCCACCTCGGCGATCACGAGCGCACTGCGCAGCCGGCGCTGACCCCGGCCGGCGGTCGAGCCGCGCCCGCCGGACTTGAGCGCGGTCTGCAGTTCCGCGCGCGAGGCGGCCACGGCGGGCACGACGCCGATCGCAATCCCGGTGACCAGCGAGAGCAGGAAGGTATAGCCAATCACGGTGGCATCGGCGTGCACTTCGCCGAGCCGAGGCATGTCCGCCGGCGCCATCGCGAGGAGCGCGCCCATGCTCGCGTTCACCACGCCGATCGCGACGCCGCCGCCCATCAGCGCCAGCAGCACTGTTTCCACGAGTGTCTGCGCAATCAGCCGGCGGCGGTCCGCGCCGAGCGCCGACCGGACCGCCATCTCGCGCTGCCGCACGCCGCTGCGCGCCAGCAGCAGGTTGGCGAGATTGACGCACGCCATGAGCAGCACGAATCCCACGCCGGCGAGCAGCAGCACCAGCGCTGGACGCATTGCCCCCACCGCCTGCTCGTGCAGCGGCACGACGGACGCGCCGACCGTGCGGTTCGACTCCGGGTAGGTGGTCGCGAGCTGACGCGCGATGCCGGCGATCTCCGCGTTCGCCTGCGTCACGGTGGCGCCGGGCTTCAGCCGTCCGACCACCGACAGGAACCGCACGCTGCGGGTCAGCATCGCCACGCCCGTGGCGCGGCTGTTGCCGGCGACGAAGGCCAGCGGCAGCCAGGCGTCGACGTCATGGGATCGCGAGAAGCCCGACGGGCCGAGCATCGACTTGTAGGGGAACACGAAGTCCGCCGGCATGACGCCGATGACGGTGCGCGGCTGATCGGCGATGGTCAGCACACGGCCGAGCGCGTCGGCATCGCCGCCCAGATGCGAGCGCCAGAACCGGTGGCTGACGATCACGGCGGTCTGCACGTCGGCGGGCGTGAAGGTCCGGCCGAGCGCCGGCGTGCGGCCGAGCATCTCGAACATTCCGGGCGTCACCGCGGTCGTCACCACCTGCTCGCTGCCCGCCGCCGTGGTCAACGCGGCGCCGACGATGAAGCTGTAGGCGGCCTGCAGGTCGGCGAACGCGCTCGCCTTGCGATAGTCGAGGAAGTCGAGCGGGGCGACCACGTCGCGATCGCGGTGCTCGATGGCATTCGTGCTCCAGACCATCACCAGGCCGCCCGGGTCCAGGTAGGGCAGCGGCTTCAGCAGGACGCCGTTCACGATGGTGAAGATGGCGGTGTTCGCGCCGATGCCGAGCGCGAGCGCGGCGACGGCCAGCGCGGTGAACACCGGGTTGCGGAGGAACATGCGCGCCGCATGGCGCGCGTCCGAGCCGAGCGATCGCCAGTTCATGGGCGTCCTTTCCCGGGCGTTGAGCCGCGCCGCCGCCGCGTTGAACGCGATGTCGGCCAGCGTGCGGAGCAGAAACAGCGCTGCGGCCAGTCGTCCGCGGCGCACGGCCTCCGTGTAGCGATGGCGAAACGCCTGCTGCATGCCGTCGGCGAACCGCTCGCGGAACGCACGCGGATATGCGCGCAGCAGCTGGCGGTAGACCGCCGCCATCCTCATGCGCGATCCCCGCGGAAGGCGCGGCGGGCGGCGGATACCTGGCTCGCGAGCCGTTCGACCTCGGCGCGCGCAACCGCCCGTCCGAGCGCGCTCACGCGGTAGTAGCGCCGCCGCTCGTCGTCGCGATCGGCCGCCGGCCGCGCGTCGATCTCCTCGATGAGGCCTTGATCCAGGAGCCGGCTGAGGGCGCGGTACAGCGTGCCGGGGTGGAGCACGATCCGCCCGTCGGTGCGGCGCTCGACGTCCTGCATGATCTCGTAGCCGTGCCGCTCGCCGGCCGCGAGGGCGAGCATGATCTCGAACACGACCGGCGTCAGCGGAAGGAAGCGGGCGGGGTCCATCGGCCAACTATACGCTCAAGGCGTATAGTTGGTTGCACCGAGTGACGAACGGTGGTTCCGGCGCCGGCAGGCTGGCGCGCCCGCGCCTCAGCGAATGCTGAAGAGGACCCGCGCCGGCGGACCTTCGACGTCGTCAGTGTTCCGCGTCTCGAACGCCTGGCCGATGCGGTTGCCGCTGGGATCTTCCAGCGCCGGCAGCACGGAAACGGCGTAGTCGCCGGCGCGCCAGGCGGTGGACGGCACGAAGCGCCATGCCGTCTCGCCGGGATCGACGGCGACCGAGCCGGCAACCGTCCCATCGCCGCCCGGGTCGATGCGAATCACGGTCAGCGCCCGCTGCAGCAGGCCGCGGTCGAGCGGAAAGGGAAAGGCGACATGGAGCGGTTCGCGCGTATCGGCCGCCGGCGCGCTGACCCGCCACACCCGCGTCGACAGCGCCTGTTCGCGTGCCGCGCCGACGCGGTACGTCTTCTCGAACGCCGCCGTCAGCGGCTGACCGTGCGCATCGGGCCAGTCGCGCGCCACCAGAATCGAGAACGTGCCGCCCGGGCGCAGCGGCCGTCCCATCGTCCGGTTCGGCAGGATGCCGCGTTTCACACGGCCCGGATCGAACAGGATCGTGAAGCGCGTCCGATCGCCGTTCCACAAGCCGGTGTCGAGGGGCAGCAGCGCGTCGGGAATGTCGCGGCCCTCACCATCCACCAGCCGGACGTAGTCCTGGCCCGGGCGCGTTCCCATCGGTCCGGAGAATTCCACGTACATGCGGAGCAGGTTGGCGGGCACTTGGGGACCGGCCGGATAGACGCCGGTGACGCGAACCGGGTCGCTCCGCGGGGCCGGCGGGGCCGCGACGGTGTGCGTGAGACGCTGCGCGCCGGCCAGCGCGCCGCCGGGCGCCGCCGCCGGATCCAGGACGACGACGTAGGAGCGGCCGGGTTCGAAGGGGACGATCGGCGTGAAGCGAAGGGTGCCGCTGTCGACGGCGTACGAGCCGGCCACCGGGATGTCGGCGGGCCGGCCGTCCGCCGCGACCGCGACCCGGAGGAGCGCGGTCCACCGGTCGCGGGAGAGCGCCGCGCGGTCGATGGCGCGGAGATCGCCCCGCGACAGCCCGCGCACGACGATTGCGGGCGTCTTCGGGTTGGAGAGATCGAGGCCGATCTCCGGCGCCGATGGCGCGCTGCACGCGGCCAGGGCCGCGCACAGCGCCGTCGCCAGGATCGTCGCGCGGACGGTCAGGGCAGTGCGACCGCCGACAGGCTGAGCCCGGACGCCGTGCGCGCGAGCACGATCGAGCGCTGCGCATCCAGCAGGTCCATCTGCTCGACGCCTTTCATCGACGCAATGGTCTCGTAGGCGATGCCGCCGGTGGGGGCGGTCACCTTCGCGGTGATGGCCGGCGCCGTGCCGAAGTCCGCGGTGGGGATCTTCATCACGCCGCGATTGTTGTTCGACATGAGCAGGAATTCCTTCCCGTCCTTCTTGTAGAGGATCATGTCGAGCGGACGGTTGCCGGCGCCGAACTCGGCGATCGTCGTGCCCACCACCTTCGTGCCCTTCAGGCTGTTCATCGGGAACTTCACTAGCGGAGTGCAGGTGTAGCTGGCGATCACGTGCGGCGTGCGATCGATAGTGTAGGGGATGAAGGTGTAGACCGGCGCGCGGGTCTCGAGCTGGCCGTGGTTGCCGTGGAAGATCTCGACGCTGGTGCCCGGGTCCGCCGCGGTGAACGGGTAGGCGAACGTGCGCAGCTTCGAGGCGAACTCTTCGTTCGAGAGCCCCGCGACGATCAGCGTGCCGTCGGCGAACGCCATGTCGGTGACCGAGTCGGCGCGCGGGTTGCGGCGCCCGTCGGCGCCCGCCGCCGGCGCGTTCGGCAGCGAGACCTTGGTGTACTTCACTTTCTCGATGGCGATCGGCTCGATGCGGCCGTCGCCGTCGACGCGGAGGAGGACCGGCCTGGCGTCGGCGCCGGTGCCGCGCATCACGCCGATGTAGGCGTGCTTCGTCTTCGGATGGATCGCGAGATCGGTCACGCGGATCGCGCTCGCCTCGCTGCCGAGCATCGAGGCGATCTTGCGGTCGATGTCGGGGACGTCGGCCGCGCCCGGTGTGCCGCCGGTGCCCTGCGCGCCGAGGTCGAGCGCGTAGATCGTCGCCGCGGTGGTGTCGGCTGCGAACAGCAGCCCGTCGGGCCCGAAGGTCATCGGGCCGACCGACTGCAGCGCCGGTCCCTCGTCCGGCACCGCCGCCGTGACGCCGGTGCGCCCCGCCGGGAGTACCGCCAGCCCGGCAATGGCAACGGCGCCGGCGATCGACTTCATCGTTCGTGAATACATTCTGATCCTCCTCAAGCCGCGCGTATTCTACCCCGGCTGAAGCGGCCGGCGGCCTCAATCCAGTTCGCGTGCGCTACGATCGGCAGATGCAGCAGGACCTGCCGGTCGTCGCGGTGATCAACTCCACTCCGGACATCGTCGACATGGTCCGCGTGACGCTGGAGCAGGCCGGGTTCGTCGTCGTGACCTCGCTGACGTTTCAGATCCGCGAAGGGCAGGTCGACGTCGAGCACTTCATCGGCCAGCACGAGCCGAAGGTGATCGTCTATGACGTGTCCCCCCCCTACGAAGCGAACTGGGCGCTGTTCCAGCACCTTTGCCGGATGCCGGTGATGCAGGGACGGCAGTTCGTCATCACCAGCGTCAATGCGAAACATGTGGAGCGGCTCGCCGGGCAGCACCAGCAGGTGTACGAGATCGTGGGCAAGCCGGTGGACCTCTCGCAGCTCGTGCAAGCGGTCAAGGAAGCGGCGCGCGCGCGGCCGACGCGGTAGAGCCGCTGACGCGCCGCCGGTTGTAAACTGCTCGCGTGCACCTCACACTCTCCTGGGCCCTGACGGCGCTGATCACGGCGTTCGTCCCCGCACCCGTGCCTCCCGACGCCACGTGGCCGCAGTTCCGCGGCCCCGCCGGCCGCGCTGTGTCGACGGTGACCACGCTGCCGGCGTCGTGGTCCACGACGATCAACGTCGCCTGGACCACGGAGGTGCCCGGCCGCGGCTGGTCGTCGCCGATCGTGTGGGGCGATCAGGTGATGCTCACGTCCGCGGTCGGCAAAGGCGCGTTCAAGCAGCCGTCGCCGGGCATTTACGGCAACGATTACGTCGCCGAGCTGCAGAAGCAGGGGCTCGGCGAGCAGCAGATCATGGAGAAGCTGCGCGCGCGCGATCTCGAGTCGCCGCAGGAGATCGGCGAGCTGCAGTTCATGGTCTACAGCTTCGACGTCAGGACCGGCAGGCTGCGCTGGGCGCGGCAGGCGCACACGGGGCTGCCCGTCGGCGGCCGCCACCGCAAGAACACGTATGCGTCCGAAACGCTGGCGACCGACGGCGAGCGCGTCTACGCGCTGTTCGGCAACATCGGTCTGTTCGCCTTCACGATGGACGGCACGCCGCTGTGGACCTACGAGATCGATCCGCAGCCGCGCTATCTCGACTTCGGCACCGCCGCGTCTCCGGTCGTGCACGACGGGCGCGTCTACATCGTCGACGACAACGAGAAACGGTCGTTCATCGCCGCGATCGACGCCAAGAGCGGCAAGGAGATCTGGAGGACGCCGCGCACCGGCCTCGGCCGGATCCTGTCCGGGTGGTCGACGCCGTTCGTCTGGGTGAACGCGGTGCGCACGGAGATCGTCACCATCGGGCCGCAGCTCGCGATCAGCTACGGTCTCGACGGCAGGGAGTTGTGGCGGCTGAAAGGGCTGACCCAGGCGAACCCGACGCCGACGGAAGGCGAGGGGCTGCTCTACATCGGCACCGGGTCGCAGGGTGAGGCGAACCGGCCGCTGTTCGCGATCCGGCCGGGCGGGAGCGGCGACATCTCGCTCGCGCCGGGCGCCGCGGCCAGCCAGTTCGTGGCCTGGTTCCAGCCGCGCGCGTCGGCCTATACGTCGTCGCCGCTCGTCTTCGGCGGCCGCGTCTACGCGGTGAACGACACCGGCGTGCTCCAGGTGTTCGACGCGAAAACCGGCAAGGAGCTGTACAAGGCGCGCGTCGGCGGCGTGGGCAATACCTTCTCGGCGTCCCCCTGGGCGTGCGGCGGCAAGGTGTTCTTCCTCAGCGAGGAGGGGGACACGTTCGTCATCCGTCCGGGCGATACTTATGAAGAGATCGGCAGGAACAGCCTCGGCGAGATGGCGCTCGCGAGTCCGGCGGTGACGCGCGACGGGTTGTTCGTGCGGACGCAATCCAGGCTTTATCGCATCCGATAGGGGCGCGCGGCTGGCGGGAATCGGGGGTGACCTATGAACCGGCGTGAGGCGTTGACGCGGCTCGGACAGCTCGGGGCGATGACCGTGCTCGGACCGCCGCTGCGGGGGCAGCAGGACGATCGCACCCGGCTGCCGGCGCCGCTGCTCGACGCGCACGCGCATCTCATCAGCCGCGACCTCGCGACCTGGATGCGAAACTCCAGCGCGGACGCCGACGTGCGCCGCGCGATCCGTCCGGTGAACGGGCGGATCATCGTCGACGCGCTGGAGGAGGACGGCATCCCGCGCGCGATCGCGCTGTCGAGCGCCTGCCTGCACGCCAGCGACTCGCTGCGCGCCGGCCGCCGCAAGAAGCCGGCGGACGAACATCGCGACGTCCAGAACGAGAACGATTTCACGGCGCTGCAGGCACGGGAGCACGCGCCGGTCCTGATCCCGTTCGCCAGCGTCAACCCCAAGCGCGACTACGCGGTGGACGAACTGGTGCGCTGCGTCGAGACGCACCGCATGCGCGGGGTCACCGTGCACTTCGGCGACAGCGACGTGCGGCTCCGCGAGGCGGTGCACCTGACGCGCGTGCAGGCGCTGTTCGCCGAAGCGGCGAAGCGCGGCGTGCCGGTGATCGCCCACATCTTCAACGACGCCGTGAAGGATTTCGGCACCGCGGATCTCGAGATCCTGATGGGGCAGCTGGTCGAGCCGTTCCCCGCGCTGCGGCTGTCGATCGCGCATCTCGGCGGTCCGGGCGGCGCGGCCGAACAAGGCACGCTGCGGATCTTCGGCACACTGATCAATGCCGTCCGCGCCCGCCCGCAGCTCGCGCCGCAGCTGTGGGCCGATTGCTCGAGCGTGCTCCTCACCGAGCCGCGTCCCGGCGCGCGGCCGATCTCCCCGGCGCAGCAGCTCGCGCTCGGACGCATGCTGCGCGAATGGGGCATCGATCGGCTGATGTGGGGCACCGACGCGTGGACCGATCGCCATCCGAGCTCGCTGACGCAGGCGCGTCAGGTCTGGCCGCTCGGCGACGCCGAGTGGGGCACGCTGGCGTCGTTCGACGGCAGCGGTTTCCTGCCGCGCAGCGGAACCTGACGCGGCGCAGACGTCTGACTAAGATAGACGGATGAACCAGGAGACGTGGACCGCGGTCGACAACTACATCAGCGAACAACTGATTCCCGCTGACCCGGTGCTGGACGCGGCGCAGCGCGCCGCGCAGGACGCCGGGCTGCCGGCGATCAGCGTCTCGGCGCCGCAGGGCAAGTTCCTGCACCTGCTCGCGCGCCTCGCGGGCGCGCGGCGGATTCTCGAGATCGGCACGCTCGGCGGCTACAGCACGATCTGGCTCGCCCGGGCGCTGCCGTCCGGCGGCCGTCTCGTGTCGCTCGAATTCGATCCCGGACACGCGGCGGTGGCGCGCGCCAACCTCGAACGCGCCGGCCTCGCTCCCCTCGTCGAGGTTCGCGTCGGGCGTGCCCTCGACCTTCTCCCCGCGCTCGAAGCCGGCGAGCGGTTCGACTTCGTGTTCATCGACGCCGACAAGCCGTCCACGCCGGCGTACTTCGAGTGGGCGCTGAAGCTCACCCGCAGCGGCGGCGTGGTCGTCGTCGACAACGTCATCCGGGACGGGAAGATCGTCGACGCCTCCGGGACGGACGCCGACGTCGAGGGCATGCGCCGGTTCCTCGCGACGCTTGCGGCCGAATCGCGCGCCTCGGGGACGGTGATTCAGACCACAGGCGTCAAAGGCTACGACGGCTTCGCCCTCGTCGTCGTATAGCCGCCGCGGCTACCGGTCTCCGCGATCTCCCTGGCCGCGAGGCGCCTTCCCCTTGGCCTGCCGGCGGCGGTCGGTCGAGAGCGAGCGCCCGACGTCATCCATTTCGCTGAACCGCCCCTGCTCGTCGCGCCGGCCGTACATCTTGTTGCGCCCGGTATCGATGAGCTCGCGGCGTCCGCTGTCCCGTTTCGGCATTGGATGTCCTCCTCGACGAGAGAGGAGCAACCCGCATGCCGCACGAGCTTACTCGGCGCGCAACGCGACGAGCGGATCGACGCGCATGGCTCGGCTGGCCGGGATCCAGCAGGCGGCGATCGCCACTCCCACGAGTGCCGCCGTCACGGCGAGATACGTCCACGGATCCACGGCGCGGACGCCGTAGAGCAGCGAGGCCAGGAAGCGGCTCAGCGCCAGCGCGCCCGCCAGGCCGACCGCGACGCCGACCAGCGCCGGCGTCACGTGCTGCTTGAGCATCAGCGCCCGCACCGCCGAGCGCTGCGCTCCCATCGCCATGCGGATGCCCACTTCCTGCGTCCGTTGCGCGACGGCGTGCGACGTGACGCCGTAGATCCCGATCGAGGCGAGGAGCAGCGCGATCGCCGCGAAGCCGCCGAGCAGCGTCGCCTGGAATCGCGGCTGCCGCAGCGTGTTCGACAGCGCGGCGCGCAGACTGGTCACGCGGAACAGCGCGAGCTGCGGATCCAGCTGCTGCACCTCCCGGCGGATCGCCGGCATGACGGCGGCGGGATCGCCGGCGGCGCGATACACGAGAATCTGCGTGCTGCGCGTGCGCTGCAGCGACGAGAAGTAGATCTCGGGACGGATGTGGCGCTTCACGTCGGCGCGGCGCAGATCCTTGACCACGCCCACCACCGTCAACCATGGCGCCTGCGGGTTCGTGCCGTCGCCGGGCTTCAGGCGGCGCCCGATCGGGTCTTCGCCGGGCCAGACGCTGGTGGCGAGCGTTTCGTTGACGATCACCGCGAACGGCGCCCGGGCGTGATCCTGCTCCGTGAATCCCCGGCCGCGCACGATCCTGGCGCCGATCGTGTCGAAGAACCCCGGCGATACCGACTCGAAGGGATACTCGGGGCGCTGCTCCTGCGGCGGCAGCGGCTTGCCCTCGAACGCGAAGCCGGCGGAGTTGGTGAGCAGCGGCTGCAGGATGCCCGAGGCGAGCGACGCAGACTCGACGCCGGGCACCGCCCGCACCTTCTCGAGCAGCCTGGCGTAGAACGCGCGCGCCGCGTCCGGCGTGGGATAGACGCTGCCCGGCAGACTGATCGTCGCCATGCCGATGCGATCGATCTGGAACCCGCGGTCGACGCGCTGCATGCCCCAGAGCGTCTGCAGCAGCAGGCCGGCGCCGGTGAGGAGCACCAGCGCCAGCGCGACCTCCGCGGCGACGAGCACGTTCCGGGTTCGCCCGCTGCCGGAGGGGCCGCCCTGGCGCCCCCCTTCGCGGAGCACGTCGGCGACTGCGGCGCGCGAGGCGTGGAGCGCGGGGAGAAGACCGGCAATCAGCGCCGCGACGGTCGCCGCCGCAACGGCGAAGAGCAGCACGCGCGCGTCGAGCCGGATCTGATCTGCCCCGGGAATGCTGTCGCCGGCGAGCGACACGAAGAACCCGGTCGTCCAGTACGCGAGCAGGACGCCGGCGGCGCCGCCGATCATCGCGAGCACGAGGGACTCGGTGAGGATCTGCCGCACGAGGCGGGCGCGTCCCGCGCCGAGCGCCGTGCGCACCGCCAGCTCGCGCCGCCGCGCCGCTGTCCGGCCGAGCATCAGGTTGGCAAGGTTCGCGCACGCGATCAACAGGACGAAGAGCACGGAGGCCATGAGGATCGCCAGCGGCCGCTGTACGCTCCCCACCAGCTGCTCGCGGAAGCCGACGACGTTCGCGCCGTAGCCGCGGTTGCCGGGAAACTGCTCGGCGATGCGGGCGGAAATGCCCGCCATCTCGGTCTGCGCCTGCTGCACCGACACGCCGGGACGAAGCCGGCCGATGACCGGCAGCCAGAACGATCCGCGCGCCTCGCGCAGCCCCTGCGCCGGCGCGAGCGGCTTCCACAGTTCCGCCCCCTCGGGGAACCGCATCTCGGGCGGCATGACGCCGATGATCTCGTGCGGCCGTGTACTGAGCGTGATCGTCCGGCCGATGACGTCGGCGGCCCCGCCGAAGCGGCGCTGCCACAAGCCGTGCGAGATCACGATCACGCGATCCCGCCCCTCGATCTCGTTCGCTTCCGTGAACAGGCGTCCCGTCGTCGGCCTGATGCCCATCACGTCGAAGAAGTTCGTCGTCACCTCGGCGCCGAGGAGCCGCTCCGGCTCGCCGGCGCCGGTCAGCGTGAATGCCGCATCGGCGTAGCCGGCGAGGTGCGCGTACGATGAATTCTGGTCGCGCCAATCGCGGTAATTCGGGTACGAGTTGATGTCTTCCTTGATCTTCTCGCGCGTGTTGTCGACCCACACCATCGTGATGCGATCGGCCTCGGGGTAGGGCAGCGGCCGGAGCAGCACCCCGTTGACGACGCTGAACACCGCGGCGTTGATCCCGATGCCGAGCGCGAAGGTCATGATCGCGACGGCGCTGAACCCGGGCGTCCGCACCAGCATCCGCAGGGCGTGGCGCGCGTCTCGCATGAAGCCGAGTCTGTACATGGAGCCTCCTCGTTCGCCGGGGACCGGCGCCTCTTGCCGTGTCCACTCGCGGATCCGCCTCGGGACGGGGCGCCGGGCGCGTTCCCGTGCGGCGTCGAGCCACGGGCTCGATTCGTCGAGCAGCCGCAGCGCCGCGGCGCGGCTCTCGTCCTCGCTGCCGCCCTCCCGCCGCGCGTCGTCGTAGGCCTGGGCCAGGTGCGCCGCCAGCTCGTCGACGAACTCCGCATCGGGCGGCGCGCCGAGCAGCGGCGTGAGCCGGGCGCGGATGGCCGCGTTCCAGTCGCCGGGGGCGGGCATCAGGTCACCGGCTTCAGGACGACGCCGTCGATGGCGCTGACGAAGTCCTTCCAGTTGCGCCGCGCGGCCGCGAGCCGGCGGCGTCCGGCGGCGGTGATCCGGTAGAAGCGGCGGCGCCGCTGCGAGGGCTTCTCGACCCACCGCCCGGCGATCAAGCCGTCGTGTTCCATGCGGTAGAGCGTGGTGTAGAGGGTCGCGACGTGGAAGATCAGACGCCCGGCGGAACGCCGGTCGATTTCCTTGGCCAGCTCATAGCCGTGCCGCGGCCCGTCCTCGAGCACCGCCAGCACCAGCGTCTCGGCGCTGCCCTTCTTCAGTTCGACGAACGCATCCGGTGGCATATATGCGAGAAGCATATATGCGGCACACAGCTGGTGCAACCGGTAGCCGGTTGCCAGTAGCCGGTGGCCAGTAGCCGGTAGC
>DASSPH010000037.1 GCA_035699745.1 Vicinamibacterales bacterium | reverse complement strand
AGCCGACGACGAGGAACGACCTGCCGGAGATGGTGGAGCTGTTCCAGCGGCACTTGCCGCGGCTGCGGAAGATCGGCATCAACACCACAGGGCTCACGCCGCATCGCGCCATCCCCATGCTCACGCGTATCGTCGAGTTCTGCGCCGAGAAGCGCGTCCTGATCAGCATCCGCGTGTCGCTCGACGGCATCGGCAACATCCACGACCAGGTCCGCCACGTCAAGGACGGCTTCGCCAAGGCGGGCAAGACGATCGACGCGATGCAGGCGCTGGCGCAGAAGCACGACAACTTCCAGTTCGGCATCGCCGCGACGCTCTTCGCCACCAACATGTCGGACGGCGAGAACATCCTCGCGTGGGCGCGCGCGAAGGGGCTCGACGTCGTCTTCAACATGCTGCGCTTCACCGACGCGATGCTGCACAACAAGTCGCTCGAGGAGAAGGTCGGCTTCCGCGAGCGCGAAGAGGCGTTCATGCGCAAGTTCTTCCTCGACCGCGTCCAGGAAGAATCGGTGCTGAGCGGCCAGGCGTTCATGTACCTGCACTACGCCGACATGATCGCGAACGGCTACCACCGGACGATGCCGTGCCCGTTCCAGAGCCAGGGGCTGCTGCTCAACCCGAACGGCGATCTCCATTACTGCGAGAACTCGCAGAAGATCGGCAACGTGCTCGACGAGTCCGCCGAGTCGCTCTATTACAAGGCCGAGAACCTGGCGCACCGGCAGCAGATCAAGGAACAGACCTGCCCGACCTGCCTGAGCCCCTGCCAGGTCAACGTCGGCGCGATGAAACAGTTCGTCCCCTACGCCAAGTTCCTGAAGCGCGCCTACCAGGTGAAGAAGGACACGACCCGGCACCTGGACACGCTTCCCGAGCCAGTCGGCCGCTAGGCGGTGCCGAGAGCGCTCAAGATTCTCATCGCCGTCGTCCTGACGGCGCTCGTTCTCTACTGGTCCAGTCCGTCCGCGATCCTCGCCGCCGCCGCGGCGATGGACTGGCGGTGGCTCGGCGCCGCGGTCGGGCTCGTGTTCGTCGATCGCACGCTGATGGCGCTGCGGTGGATCGACCTGCTCGTCGCGCTCGCCCCAGGGACGCGCCCGCCGCTGCGGACGGTGCTGCGCGTCTTCTTCCTCAGCTCGTTCGTCAGCAACTTCATTCCCAGCGTCGGCGCCGATCTCTACCGCGCCTACGCACTCTCCCGCTACGACGTGCACCTGGCGGAATCGACCGCGTCGGTCCTGATGGATCGCGCGCTCGGCGTGCTCTCCGTGGTGGTCGTCGCCGCGGCGGCGCTGCCGTTTGCGACGGTGGAAGGGACGCGCGACCTGGTGCTGCTGCTGGCCGCCATGGCCGCGGTTTGCGCCGTGGCTGCAGCGGTCGTGTTCAGCGAGCGCGCCGCGGCAATCGTCCGCGCGGCCGCCGGCCTGGTTCCGATCGCACTGCTGCATCGCGTGACCGCGGCGCTGACGGACGCCGTGCGCGCCTACGCGACGCACCACCGCGCCGTCGCCCGCGTGCTGGCGCTCTCGATCGCGGTGCAGGCATTCCGTGTGCTGCAGGCGTGGTGTCTCGGCCGCGGGCTCGGCCTCGATCTGGCGCTGACCACCTACTTCGCGTTCATTCCGCTCATCGTCTTCATCATGCAGGTGCCGGTGACGCCCAACGGCCTGGGCACCACGCAGCTCGCGTTCGACCGGTTCTTGGTGCCGCAAGGGGCGCCGCGGCCGGAAGTGTTCGCGCTGTCGATGCTGTTCCTCGGCCTCGGGTTCATCGGCACGCTGCCCGGCGCGGTGCTGTACGCGTTCGCGCCTGCGGGGGCGCGCGCCGGGACGCGCGGATAGACGAGGATGCTCATCTACTTCGTCGTCTACCTGCTGGCGCTCCTTCCCGGACTGCCGCTGGGTTTTGCGCTGTTCGGACGCAGGCATGCCGCGGGGTGGATCGCCGGCGCGCTGTTCGGTTACGTGGTGACGTCGCTGGCGATCTGGACGGCGGTGTTCGCGCGGATGCCGTCAGCCCTCGTCTTCGCGGGCGCCTGGGCCGCCGCCATCGTGGTCGTCTGGCTGCTTACCCCGGGCGTGGTGCGCCCGCTGATCGAACTGCCCCAGTGGTCGGCGCGCGATTCGGCGGCGCTCGCGGCAGTCTGGATCCTGACGCTGGCGATCGCGGTGCCGCCGTTTCTCCGCGCCGGTGAAGTGGACGCCGCAGGGAACAGCCGCTATCGCGCCTACTTCACCGCGGATTTCGTGTGGCACACCGCGCTGGCGGCTGAAATCGCCAAGTTCGACTCGCCGCCCCGCAACCCGTATCTCGCGCACCGGCCGATCCACTACTACTGGACCTATTTCCTGCTTCCGTCGGCGGTGGCCGGGACGGCGCCGGCATCGCTGCCGTCGCTGAGAGACGAGCAGACGTGCCTGAAGGGCAACGCGATCGCGACCGCGCTGCTGTTCGTGTCCGCCATCTTCATCTGCGCGTGGACCGCGCTGCCCTACGCGTGGCCGGTCGCGACGGGCGTGACCCTCGCCATCGTCGCGGCGAGCGCCGAGGGCACCTTCGCCCTGTGGCGGTTCTGGCAGACCGGCGTGCCGCTGTCCGAAGTGCGCAACCTGAATATCGACGCGATCGCCAACTGGTGGTTTCACGGCGTCCGCACCGACGGTCTCCAGCGCTGCTTCTGGTGGGTACCGCAGCACTCGATGGCCTACGCACTGGGACTGGTCGCACTCGCCGTCGTGAATGTCGCCGGCTCCGCCACACCGGTTCGCGCCAT
The DNA here is from genome assembly GCA_035699745.1 of Vicinamibacterales bacterium. Classification (NCBI taxonomy): domain Bacteria; kingdom Pseudomonadati; phylum Acidobacteriota; class Vicinamibacteria; order Vicinamibacterales; species Vicinamibacterales bacterium. The sequence goes on along the minus strand of DASSPH010000037.1, from coordinate 43,528 downwards.
CGCGCTGGCGGGTCTGGCGCTCGGCGGCGCGACGATGATGAATCCGCTCGTCGGCGGAGTTTTCGCGCTGGTCTGGGGCGCCGCCGTTGCCGCCGACGCGGTCCGTTCCGGGGCGTTCGTTCCGCGCATCCTGAGGCACGCCGTCGCGGTGATTCCGGTGGCCGGGGCGCTGGGCTGGGTGATGCTCAACCGCATGGCCGAAGGCGGCGGCTCCGCGCTGCAGTTCGGCTGGCTCGGCGATGCGCGTAATGCACCGGTCGTCACGCTCGCGCTCTCGCTGGGCCCGGCGCTGCTGGCCGCCGTCGTCGGTCTGGCGGTCGGCCGCGTCGGCCGGCCGTTCGCGCCGGCCCTGCTGGCGGCGCTCGCCCTCGCGATGATGTTCTTCGCGCGGCTGAACGTCGATTCCGCCTGGATTTCGTTCCGCTCGGGGCAGTTGTTCCTGATCGCCGTGCCGGCGCTCATCGCGCGCGGATTCGTGACGACGGGCGCGGCCAGGCGCACGGCCGTGGCCGCTGCGATTGCCGCTGCCGTCATCGGCACGCCGACGACCGCAATCGACGCGTACAACGCGCAGGACACGTCGAACGTTTCCGACGGCCCGATCGGCCCGTGGACCGTGCTCATCTCCCCGGACCAGCGCGCCGGGCTCGACTGGCTGCGTCGCGGCACGCCGCAGACGGCCATCGTGCAGATGGAGCCCCTGGTGCGCGACCGCAGCACGTGGAGCCTGATCCCCAGCTTTGCCGAGCGGCGGATGGCGGCGGGACGGCCGATCTCGCTGCTCGGCGGCACGTCGGACTACTCGGAATATGCGGAGCGCGCGGCGCGGGTGCGGGCGATGTATCAGACCGGCGATGCCCGCCAGGCGTGGAACATCGCGCGCGCGCTGCGGATCGATTACGTCTGGGTGGACGGCACCGAGCGCAGCGCGTATCCCTCAGGCGTCGCGAAGTTCGATGGGAATCCCGCGCTCTTCGCGCCGGTCTTCACGCGGGGCGACGTCCGGATCTATCGGGTGCACGAGCGATGATCCGTCCGGCTAGCCCTTCCGATAGCGCCAGAACGTCCGCGTCCCGATCAACCAGTCGCGCGCGCCGATCTTCTTGCCCTCCTCGCGGCTGCGCGGCGCGTAGCCGATCGGCACTTCGACAATCGTCTTCCCTCTTGCGAGGAGCCGCGCCGTGATCTCGTGATCCAGCTCGAAGCCGGTCGTCGCGAGCGGAAGGGCCGCCAGATCGGCGCGGCGAAAGAGCTTGTAGGCCGTGACGGTGTCTGTCAGATAGCGGCCCGTCAGCGCCCAGCCGATGGCGCTGAGGCTCCGGCCGCCGATGTAGGCGGCGAGCGACTGGTTGGGGTGGCGGCCGCGTCCGAGATAGCGGCTGCCGTACACGGCGTCGGCGCGCCCCTCGAGCAGCGCGCGAAGCATCGGCAGGTAGTCGCGCGGGTCGTACTCCAGGTCGGCATCCTGGATGATCAGCAGCTCGCCGGCGGCTGCCTCGATCCCGGCGCGCACGGCGCGTCCCTTGCCGCCGTTGCGCTCCATCCGGATCACGCGAACCCCCTCCACCGCTTCCGCGATCGCTGCCGTGTCATCGCGCGACCCGTCGTCGACGACGATGATTTCCGGCGCCACCCCGAGCGGCGCCAGGTCGACGCGCCTGATGCGTTCGAGCAGCGTCCCGATGAACCGCGCTTCGTTGTAGGCCGGAATGACGACGGACAGACGCGTCACGCGCCGCTCCGTGACGCGAGCCAGGCCTCGACGACCTGCAGATCTTCCGGAGTGTTGACGCCGATCGCCTCCATCGGATCGCTGCACGGAATAGTGACGACGTTCTGCCGTCGTGCCAGCCAGGGGATGAACGGAAGGAAGTTGCGCTCCCCGGTTCCGCTGCCGGCGGCGGCGCGTCCTGCGAACTCCTGCAGCTCCTTCCGGAAGATCTCCCGCGCCATCGCGAAGACGCCGACATCCCCTTCCCCTTCCCCGGGCATCGCATCCCCCTCGCGCCGCTGGAGGAGTCCGGCGATGCGTCCGCGAGCGTCGCGCGTGAAGTGGATGTACGGGTCGCTGCGCGTGACGGTCGGCACGATCATCGCGGGTCCGGGACGCTGCTCTTCCGCTTCCACCACACGCCGCAGCGTGCCGGGCAGCACGCCAACCTGATCCGCCCAGGTGATCCAGACGGCGTCGGGGCGGCGCGCCTCGACTGCCGGCGCGGCGAGCAGAATCGCATCCAGCATCCCGGTCGGGGCTGCCTGCTCGACGACGATTGCCGCCCGCCCGGAGGCCCAGCGCGACACGGCTGCGCGTGAAACCGGACTGGCGATCACGACGATGCCGTCGACGAACGGCGTGTAGAGATCTGCCAGGCGATCGAGCATCGAGCGGCCGCCGACGGAGACGAGAGGCTTGGGAGTGTCTGCGCTCAGGCGCGTTCCGCGGCCGGCGGCAGGGATGACGAGCAGCCGGCTCAGAGCCACAACGAGATCAGCGTCACGAGCGCGTGCAGCCCTTCGAGCGCGCTGGTCCGCCGCACCCGATCCGGCGAGATCGGCATGAAGTGGACCGGCATTTCGAGCACGCTGGCTCTGCGGCGCAGCAGCCGCGCCAGCAGCCGCTCGTTGACCATGCGATCGGTGAGCGTCCCCACCTCGAGCGCGTCCGAGGCCCGGACGGCCCACACGGCCGAGAGCGTATCGGACATGTAACGCCCGTACAGAACCAGGCAGGCCAGACTGAGCACGTGGCTGCCGACGAAGCTGACGGCGCCGAGCACGGGGCTCGAGCGATACCGGTAGCGATACGACTCCTGGATGTCGCGCACCGAGAGGCGGCGGCTTCCCCAGACCGCATCCAGCCGGCGATCGGTCAACTGCGCGAGCAGCGCGACCAGGTCTTCCCCGCGATACATGCCGGAGGATTCGAACAGCCCGACGTAATCGAATTCCCCCTCGCGCACCGCGTCGAGGAACTGGGGTGCATCCGGCACGACGCGGACGTCGAACGGCAGACCGGCCGTGAAGTGCGGATCGAAGTCGAACGCGCCCAGGCAGAAGACGACCACATCGATCGGCTGCTCCTGGATCCCGCCCCGCACCATCTCGAGCATCGATTCGGTGGTCTTGTTCACGGAACCGGAGTCGTGCAGGAGCACGGCGATGCGCGTCGTCCGCCGCGGGGCGAGCAGCGTGTCGATGAACGGCTCCAGCACGCGCGCGGCATCGTGCAGTCCGGACACGCCGTCCTCGTAGGCGCCGATCCGCACGAGCCGCGGATCCTCCATCAGTTCCACCGGACCGAGTTGAACGTAGGGCGCCGTCTCGGCCCTGCCTGGCTCGTTCATCAGGTAGTGGGTGATCAGACACGGCGCGGGCAGCGGAGAGCTGACGTTGTGTCTCAGATAGCGCAGCGCGCGATCCACGAGATCGACGGCGGTGCTGCCGGCGATCTCGGCGTCGGTCTGGATGTTGGTCAGCAGCAGCTTGATGGCGCGCAGGTTCGAGCCGATCGCGTCGCCGAGGCCGGGCGTCAGGTACGAGGGAAAGAGGCTCGAGTGCTGCGTGCCGGGCGCGTAGATGATCACATCCGCGCCGGCGATCTTCCGCGCCAGTCTCGGGTTCAGCGCCAGCCCGGGGCGGCGCGCCTCCAGCGCCCGGATTGCCTCGTCGCGCGGCATCCGCTCGATCGCCCGGGCTTCGGCCTCGCTCGGCACGCGATCGACGAGGAAGATGCGGTCGATCGTGTTCTGACGGCGGCCGTCCACGATCGCCTCCTCGGTGCGGAGCAGCCGTCCTTCGGCATCGAGGGCGACGAGATGCGCATTCCGGCCGTCGGTCACGTTCTCGATCAGTCCGTCAGGCAGGCTCAGCAGCGCACAGTAGCGGTCGACGGCGGCATTGAAATCACGTCCGGCGGCGAGGTACGCCCCCGCGAATACGATGTTGCCGACGCTGCAGTCGTCGAAGGTGAAATCGCCCCGGCGCCGGTACTCGTCGATGAAGGCATCGATGTACGGCGCGAGCGGCGGCCACTCGCGCGCCAGCGCCTCCAGCTCGGCCAGCGCCGCCTCGGCTGTAGTGCCCGCGCCGAGCCGGCGATCGAGCGCGTCGATCAACGCTTCCGGAGCGCTGAGCAGCTCGCGCGCCACGCGCGATGCGTTCTTGCGGAAATCCGAGGGACCGAGGCTGTCGCGCAGGAAGCGGCGCACCTGTCCGGTCGACGCGCCGTCGTCGTACCCGTTGATCGCGAGGGTCAGCGAGACGCCCTTGCGCGCCACCAGCTGACGCACCAGCGCACCCGATCCGCGGCCGCCCGTGAACACCACGACGCCGAGCGCGCCGGCGCGCGTCGAGGGTCCCTGATGCACAGGGGAATTATGGCACGTCATGTAAACTTAGGGGTTCATGCCATCCGTTACCATCGTCGGCGCGGGGGTCGCCGGACTCACCATCGGCTACCAGCTCTCGCGCCGCGGCTATCAGGTCACGATCGTCGAACGGAATGCGGTGGTCGGCGGACTCGGACGCACGTTTCACTACGGCGACTTCCACTTCGACGTCGGTCCGCACCGCTTTCATACCGAGAACCCGCGCGTCGCCGCGTTCATCCGCGAAATCCTGCTCGAGGACGCGATCGAGATTCCGCGCAAGAGCGGCGCGCGGATGTTCGGCAAGTACCACGAGTGGCCGCTCCGCCCCAGCATCCTCGCCGCGATGCCGATCAAGCTCATGATCACGGGGGCCAAGGACCTGGTCCTCAAGGAGCATCTCCCCGGCGAATCGTTCGAGGCCGACGTCGTCAACAAGTACGGGCGCACCCTCTACGAGATCTTCTTCGAGCCGTACACCAGGAAGTTCCTCTTCTATTCCCCCTCGGAACTGCACCGCGACTGGGCGCGCGCCGGCGTGAACCGCGCCGTGATCGACAAACGCGCCGCCGCGGACTCGCTCTGGAACCTGCTCAAGACGACGATGATGCCCAAGCCGGTGGAGACCATGTTCCTCTACCCGCCGCACGGCGTCGGACGCTTCTCGGACAAGCTCGCCGAAAGCATCACGAGCGCGGGCGGCCGCATCATCCTCGGCCAGGACGTCACCGCCGTCGAGACCTCGGGGCGTCGGGTGATCGCCGTCACCGCCGGCAGCGAGCGGATCGCGACCGACAACATCGTCTGGACGGCGCCGCTCACGACGCTCAACGCGCTGCTCGGCGTGACGAGCGTCGATCTCGAATATCTCTCGACCATCTTCCTGAACTTCGAGATCGGCAAGCCGCCGCGTCTCGATTACCAGTGGACGTATTTCGGCGGGGACGAGATCTTCTCGCGCGTCACCGCGCCGGAAGCGTTTCTGCCCTCCACCGTGCCGCCGGGCAAGAGCGGGCTGTGCGTCGAAGTCACCTGCCGGCAGGGGGACGCCCGGTGGCAGAACCCCGAGAGCCTGCGGCAGCCGGTGACCGACGATCTGGTCCGCACCGGGATGGTCGGCTCGGCCGGCGACATCGAGCGCGTCCACATCGAGCGGGTCCCGTTCACCTACCCGATCTACAAGTTGAACTACATGCAGGAACTCACGCGCAATCTGCGAGAGCTCGGGCACTACTCGAACCTCCTCCTCGCCGGCCGCTGCGGACGCTTCTGGTACAACAACATGGACCACTCGATCGGCCAGGGACTGACGATGGCGGACAAGATCGTCCGCGGCGAGGTCCTGGCCGAGATCGACAGCGCCGATCGCGAGTTCTGGGCCACCGAAGACGACGGGAACGTGCCGATTCGGCAGGAAGAGATCGCCGAACCGGCCGACGACGTCGCACAGCGATAGCCAGGCAGTGCGTCAGTGCGTCAGTGCGCCCCTCGAACCTCGCCCCTGGCTACCTGATCGCGCTGCCGAGCGTTTCGGGGCGCGGCTTCGATCCGATGTAGACGTTGCGGTAGACCGCCCCGCCGATGCTGGCCGACTCGGTCCCGCTGCGGCCCACCGGCGCGCCGAGGTAGGCATAGTGCGTGCTCGGCGTGTACGTGCCTTTGAGCGACGGCATGCCGATGTTGTAGATCGTGTTGCCGTTGATGCCCGTCGTGCCGACGCCGCCGTCTTTCACGATCAGGCGGAACTCGGCGCCCCAGTTCGCGCGCCAGTAGTAGACGTTGGCCGGATTGAGGTTGTACACCGAGCGCATGCGGGTCGCGGTGTCCGGTTCGTAGCGCTTGTCCAGGTCGTCGCCGTCGCCGTAAAGCGCGCGGAAGGTGATCGCGTTGGGCGGAAAGCCGAGGACCCCGCGATACTGAATGTCGACGCGGTAGCGATTGGTGATGAAGTCGGTCTGCCCTTCCTGCATGCCGAAGACCTTCGCCTTGTCGCCGGGACCGTTCGCGCGCAGCCCCTCGACGTCCATCGAGAACTCGCCGCTGGAGACCGTCGACGCCAGCAGATAGCGGACATGGCTGACGCCGTCGTTCAGGCGCAGCCCCTTGCCGGGAATGAAGCTCGCGGATCCGACGATGGTGCCGATGGTCTCGCCATGGATCAGCGGATCGTACAGCTCGCCGGCGCGATTGAAGCCCACCAGCTTCGACTTGAACTGGAACGTGTCGGACCACGGCCCCGTCGCCGTTCCCTGCACGGCGCGCGCGCGCCAGTAGAAAATCGTGGTCGGCTGCAGGTCGGCATCGACCGCGAAGCTGGTCTTGCCGCCGCCGCCCTCGGGGACGCCGGTCTTGCCGACCGTCGCATCGAAGCCGTTCACCGACTGCGTCGTCGCCGCGGTGAACTGGGCGGTGTCGGAGATCTGAAATTCGTAGGTGCGCGTCCCGGTCGGCTGATCCGAGGTGACGTTCTGCACGGTGAGCGTCGGCCGCAGGGTATCGAGCTGCTCGTTGGCCAGCGGCGCCTCGAGCTTGGGCGCCGTCAGCGTGGCGGCGACCGGCGTCGGTGTGGTCGGCGTCGAGTTCTTGCTGCCGCCGCAGGCGACGGCCAGAACCGCCGCGGCCGCGGCCGATGCGGTCTGGATCAGGATGCGATGCTTCACTTGCTGGACCTCCGTAGGGGCGCCGCGCGGCGGCGCGTTTCGAGCACGATGACGTGGCGCTGCAGCAGCTCGACGTTGTCGGAGCGCCGCGCCGATTTGAGGATGCCCGCGACCGCCTCGAAGACGTCGCGGTCTTCCTTCGGCAGCGCCGGATCTTCGAGCGCATCGGCAATCAGCAGCTCGAGACCCGGAATCGTCTTCGATCGGTCGAACGAGATGAGCGCGCGGCCGTCCGGCAGGTGGATCAGTTCCACGCCGGTGCGCTTCTCGAGCGTCGGACTGGGATTGACGACGATGACGGAATGGCGGCCGAAGGTCGCGAGCTCTGCCGGGGGATGACGCCCTTCGGCCAGCAGCGGCTGGGCGAGCCGGACGATGGCGCGGCCGAGGTCCGGATCGAGCGTGCCGAGCGCGTCGAGGACGCGCTCGGGCAGCGTAAAGGTGACCGGCCTCGCCGGTGCGGTAAACTTTCGAGGCCGCCCGCGGCGCGGCGCGAGCGGAACCTCCGCGGTTTTTCTGAGCACAGCGGGAATTTCTACGAGAATAATGCGTCTGGCGCGCTATTTCAACACAAAAATCATCGCCGCGGCGATCGCTGTCGCGGCCGCCGCGGGGGGCTGCGGCGGCGCGAAGGGGCCGGGTCCGACGCCGGTGATCGATCCGCCGCAGATCGCCTGTCCGGCGGACATCACCGTCGCCGAAGTGCCCGTCCCGGCGATCGAGGTCACCTATCCGGCGCCGACGACCACCGCAGGCGCGGCGCCGGTGAACGTGACCTGCGCGCCGGCGTCCGGATCGCAGTTCGCGCTCGGCGAGACGACCGTCGCGTGCGCGGCCCGCGATGCCCAGGCGCGCGAAGCGACGTGCTCGTTCCGCGTCAACGTGAAAGGGTTCACGCTGACGGTGAAGAAGTTCGTGACCGTCGGCGATTCCCTCACCGCGGGGGAGAACGGCCTGCCGTCGATCGTGGACGTGCCGAACTCGTACCCGGCAAAGCTCTCCGGATTGCTCGCCACCGCCTATCCAGGGCAGGACATCGTCGTCGTCAATCGCGGCGTCAGTGGATTGAAGGCCGAGGAACTGGAAGACCGGATCCCCGGCATCGTCAACGCAGAGCGCCCCGATGCCGTCCTGCTGATGGTCGGCTACAACAATCTGACGACGCCGTGCGCGCCCGGACTTTTCGGCACGGCCGCGTGCAGCGCGGCGATCGACTTCACGGCCGTCTACGGCACGCGCGACGCCATCCGCCGGATCAAGGAATCGCCGGCCGGGGTGAAGTACATCTTCGCGAGCACGCTCGTGCCGCCGGGACCCACCGGATCGAAGCGGATCGATCGCGAGGCGATTCTCGAGGTCAATCGCCGCATCCGGCAGCACGTCGCCACGGAACGCGCGACGCTCGTCGAGACGTACCCGCTGTTTCAGGGACGCGAAGCCGAGCTCGTTTCGCCCGATGGACTGCACCTGAATGCCGCCGGCTACCAGGTCGTGGCCGAGGCCTTCTTCCAGGCAATCAAGGCGACCATCCCACAAACACCACAGCTGAGGTAGGATCCGTGGTCGCGTGGGGCTCCCGAGACTTCGCTATCTGGCTGCGACCGCACTGACGTTCAGTCTTGCCTGCGGCGGCAAGGGGAACGGACCGGTCGACCCGACACCGCAGCCGTCCGCGCCGGCCATCGCCTGTCCCGCGGATCTCACCGTCCGCGAGGTGCGCGGCGCGGTGCAGGCGGTCACCTACCCCGCGCCGACCGTCTCCGGCGGCGCGGCGCCGGTCACGGTCAACTGCAGCCCCGGTTCGGGATCCGACTTCCGCCTGGGGGCAACGGCGGTGGCGTGCTCCGCCACGGATGCGCAGGCGCGCGCCGCGACGTGCTCGTTCACCGTGACGCTGACCGGGTTCGCGTTGGGCGCCGCGAAGTTCCTCGCGGCGGGAGACAGCCTGACCGAGGGGGAGAACGGGCGCATCAGGATCCTCGACATTCCCAACGCCTATCCGACGAAGCTGCAGGAGGCGCTCGACGCGGCCTATCCCGGTCAGAACCTGCGCGTCATCAATCGCGGCATCAGCGGCTGGCCCATCGAGCGCACGGCCGAGGAACTCCCGGGCGAGCTCGCGGCCGATCGCCCGGACGCGGTACTTCTTCTCAGCGGCTACAACAACCTGCTGAACGAATGCGGCCGCGGTCCGGTGAATACGACCGACTGCGGCGCCGCCATCAACGCGATCGGCGACGGCGTCCGCGAAGTGATCCGCAAGTCGAGAGAGTGGCGCGTCAGCTACGTGTTCGTCAGCACGCTGACACCGCCCGGCCCGGTCGGTCCCGGATCGAAGGATCGGCGCATCTCGAACGACGCGATCGTCGAGACCAACGTGCGCATCCGGCAGATCGTCGCGGGCAACGCCGCGACGCTGGTGGACGTGTACCCGCTGTTCCTCGGCCACGAAGCGGATTACATCGAAGCCGACGGACTGCATCTGCGGCCGGGCGGAAGTCAGGTCGTCGCGGAGGCGTTCTTCGCGGCCATTCAGAACACCGTGAAACAGACGCCGCTGGACCGGTAACCGGTTACCGGTTACCGGTTACCGGCTACCGGTTACCGGTTACCGGTGCCGAGGCCGGCGAGCCAGGCGTCGAGACACGCCATCTCCCCTTTTGTGGGCAGCCGCGTCTGGATGCCGCCGTCGTAGTGGAAGGTCGCGCCCACGCCGGCGCGGCGCATGGCCGCGGCGGCGGCGCGGAATCGCGCCGGATCGCTGTCCCGCCGTCCCGGCTGCGGCGCGTCCGCGGCGCCGATCGGCTCGTCGTTGATCAGCGGCTTGCCGAACTTCTTCATCAGCGCGGCCCCCTCTTCGACCTGTTTCACCCAGTCGCTGCCGCGCGGACTGTGCCACGTCACGTACGTGCCGGCGGCAAATCCATCGTGATACTCGACCGATCCGAGCGCGACCGGCACGCCTTTGGGAACGTGAGGCAGCAACGACTGCAGATGGGCAGGATTGTGCATCTCCTTCGCCTGGGTCGGATGCCCCGGCTCGTTCGCGAGCTCGAGCAGCGCGTTCGAGTGCTGCGCGCAGATGGCGGCGATGGCCTTCACGAACGCCGCGCGATCGACGGTGATGACGCTCGTGCCGGTAAAGGCGACGACCTCGACGTACATGCCGTGCTTCCGCGCCATCTCGAGCAGCCGCGGCAGCGCGCGGGCGCCGTCCGCCGGCGTGAGCTGGAAGATGCCGTCCGCCATCGCGAACACGCGGACGACGGTCAGCCGCTTCGACGCCGCCCATTTCAGGTACGCGTCCGCTTCGTTCTCGCGGCCATGCGCGACGAACTCCAGCAGCCGGAACGCCGAGATGCCGCGCCAGCGGAACGTCGAGCCGTCAGGGCTGATGAAGCGGGTGCCTGAGACCCTGAGATGGCCAACCGTGGACTGCGAACTGTAGGCCGCTCCGGCCTTCAGGCCGGAGATCCCCGACACCATCACCAACAGGACGAGCGCCGCGAATCGCACGGCGGCTACCGCGGAGCGCGGATCCCGAAGAACGCGCGGCCGAAGTCGGTGAGCGTCCCGACAGAGCTGAAATGGCTCTCGCAGATCCACCAGCGCCCCTTCTCGTAGACGTTGGTGGTCCAGCAATCTCCCTGCACGGAGCCGACGCTGCCCTTCGGACACTTTCCATTCAGGCAGCTTTCCTCGCGGGGCGAGTCGGTGATCACGCGCGAGGTGAATGCGCAGAACGTGTGAACCGTGGCAGTCGTCCGGGAAGGCGCGATCGAGAGGCTGGTGTGGCGCAGCGTCGACCCGATGATCTCGAAATCGTGCCGGTTGTCCTGGATGTCCTCGAGCTCCGCCTTCTTGCCGCTGCAGGTGTCGGAGAACTCCGAGACGCACTGCTCGGGCGAGATGCGCGAATTGGCGAAGTCGCCGAGGAATCGCAGCGACAGCTCCCGCAGTTCCTTCGGCGAGTTGTTCAGGCGGACGGTCGTCGTGCCCGAGGCCTTGTTCTCCGCCTGGGACGTCCCGCTCGTGTAACGCTCGGTCACCGTCAGCGTCAGCACGACGTCGGCCGGCGTCGCGGCGTCCTGCCCCGCGACCCACGTCACGCTCGCCCCGGAGCCTGAGAACGTGCCCGTATCGGCGCTCCAGGTGTAGGTCAGGTTCGCGACCGGTGTTTCGGCGTCCTCGACCACGGCGGTGAGCGTGATCGGCACGTCCACTTCCGCGCGCGGCGCCGACGTCGTCAGCGATCGGATCTGCGGCGCGGCATTCGCCGGCGGGGGCGGCGGCGGAGGCGGCGGCGTCGGTCCCGTTCCGGGTCCTCCGCATCCCGCGGCCAACAGGAGCGCGAGCACCGCCCGCTGCGACACGCGGCGCGTCGATCGGGTCACCGGAGCCCTCCGGCGCTGCCCGCGAACGGCACGGTGCTCGACTCGCGAATCTCGCGGATCACGTACGTCGGCTTGTCCTGGGACTCGTGATACGTCCGCGCGATCAGCTCGGCCAGCAGCCCGTTCATGATCAGAATCACGCCGCCGAGCGCCATGAACAATCCGACCCAGAACAGCGGCCGGTTCGCCGACTGGAACCCGAAGAAGCGCTGATAGGTGACGTAGGCGAACATCACGAATCCCACCAGCCCCATCGACAGCCCGACGCCGCCGAACATCTGCAGCGGCCGCGTCTTGTAGCTGCTCAGGAACTTCACCGTCATCAGGTCGAGGATGACGCGGAAGGTGCGGGTGATGCCGTAATTCGACTTGCCGTGCTCGCGGGCCCGGTGATTGACCACCTGCTCGCCGATCTCGACGCCGAACTCGGCGGCGATCGCCGGCAGGAAGCGGTGCATCTCGCCGTACAGCTTCATCGACTTCACGACTTCGGAGCGGAAGACCTTCAGCGAGCAGCCGTAGTCGTGCAGCCTGACGCCGGTCGCGCGCGAGATGATCGCGTTGGCGATCATCGACGGCAGGCGGCGGTTGATGAACGCGTCCTTGCGGTCCTTGCGCCAGCCGCAGACGATGTCGAGATCGCGCTGCTCGGCCGTCTGGATCATGCCGGGGATGTCGGCGGGATCGTTCTGGTTGTCCCCGTCCATGGTGACGATGTAGCGGCCGCGCGCGTGGTGGAATCCGGCGGCGAACGCCGCCGTCTGCCCGAAGTTGCGCCGGAACCGGATCACGCGCAGCCGCGGATCGGCCGCCTGCAGCCGCGCCAGCCGCTCGAACGTCTCGTCGCGGCTGCCGTCGTCCACCGCGACGATTTCGTAGGGCCGGCCGAACCCGGTCAGGCTCGCCGTCACCTCACGGTAGAGCCGCTCGACGTTGGGCGACTCGTTCCGCATCGGGACCACGACGGAAATCTCGGGCGTCATTTGCTGCTAAGTAACTGATTATACGGCATCTTCGAATCCTCGCGAGAGGCGGGATTCGGGATTCGGGACTCGGGATTCGGGATTCGGGATTCGGGATGAGCGATCAGGGATGAGGGATTCGCCGTCTCCGCTTCCAGAGGGTCCAGGCGAGGCCGATGGCGAGCGCGAGGCCGGCGAGGATGAGGCCGGCGGCGGCGGTGTTCTCCTTGATGAACGCCGATGCCTTGTCCCCGTACCACACCGCGAGCAGCCCTTCGCCGAAGTAGCGGGTGAATCGCGCGATGAACACCGCCGTCACGAACTGCCACACCGGGACGGCGGCGACGCCGGCGAGCAGCACGAAGATCTTGAACGGCGCGGGGGGCGGCAGCAGCGCCGGGACGATGACGACGAGGAGGCCGTACTTCTGATAGAGCCGGAGCCCGCGATCGATGTGGGTGGCCTTGAAGCGTCTGCGGAGGAACGCTTCGCCTCCCTTGCGCGCGACCAGATAGAGCGCGAGGCAGCCGAGCACCGAGCCGACCGTCGCCATGAAGGCGTAGTACAGCAGCAGGTGCTTGTGCTGCGTCACCATGTAGACGACGAGGAGGTCGTTGACTTCCGGAAGCGACAGGAACGACGAGTCGAGGAATCCGATCAGCAGCAGTCCCGGTCCGCCCCATGACAGCGCGAAGGCCTGAATCCAGGCGAGAAAACTCTTCATCCGTTCTGAAGTGTAGACTATGTGACGTTTGCACCGCGCTCCTCTGGCGATCGCGGCGATCGCGGCTGTGTTCGGGACCGCTGCCGCCGTCCACTACACACAGCTCGGCCTCGCCCTCGCGCACTACGACGCGCGGGCGCATCTCGTCGTCGCCCGCCGCGTCTTCGACAGTCTCACGCCGGGATGGCAGCAGGTCGGCGCGGTGTGGCTGCCGCTTCCGCACCTGCTCAACGCGATCCCGGTTCAATCCGATTGGCTGTACCGCACCGGCTACTCGGGGATCGCGATCTCCGTCGCGTCGACGGCGCTCGCGGCGTGGGCGATCGCGCGCCTGATCGGCGGCGCGACCGGATCGTGGATCGGCGGCGCGGTCGCGGCGGCGCTGCTGATGATCAATCCGAACGTGCTGTACCTGCAGAGCACGCCGATGACGGAGCCCTTGTTGTTCGGCACCACCTTTCTGGCGGTCTCACTGATCGCCGAGTGGTGCGTGTCGCTTGGCGGCCCGCCGTCGCCCGCGGCATCAGAGACGGGCTTCGGCGGGACTGGCGCGCCTGGATCTACGCGCGCGGCAGGCTGGGCGTGCGTTGCGGCGGTGATGACGCGGTACGAAGCGTTTCCCATCGTCGCGGCGGCGATCGGGCTGGCGTTCGTCGTGCTGCTGCGGCGGGGATTCTCGCTCGGCGCCGCGTTTCGCGCGGTGCGGGGGCTGGCGCTGTGGCCGATCTGGGCGCTGGCGGCGTTTCTCGTCAACAGCAAAGTCACCGTCGGCGCGTTCTTCGTCTCCGGCGGTTTCTACGTCCCGGAGAACCCGGCGCTCGGCGATCCCTGGCTGGCGTGGACGCAGATCTGGGAAGGCCTCGTGCGACTCGCGGGGCCGGCGGTGCCGTGGCTGGCGGTGGTATCCGCCGCCGCGATCGTGGCGGTCTCCTTCGGTCTCCGGCCAAGAGGCCGGAGCGGCCGGGAGGCTTCGTTGATCGTCCTGGTGGCGCTGGGCGCGTCTGCTGCGCTTCCGCTCTACGCCTACGCTCAGGGGCATCCCGAGCGGATCCGCTACGCGGTTCCGCTGGTCGCGGCCTGCGCCGCGCTCGTCGGCGCGGGCGTCGCGCTGCTGCCGCGGCGGATCCAGCCGGCGGCCGGCCTCGTCGCCGTCGCGCTGTCGCTGTGGCAGGTCCCGCCGTTCGATCCACAGGCACCGGTCGTCGTGGAAGCGCAGCGCGAGGCGCCGAACCTCGCCGGCCGGCGCGCGGTGACGAGGTACCTGACCGCGCACTGGGACGGCCAGCCGATTCTCATGAGCATGGGATCGCTCGCCCACTACATGCACGACCTGTCAGCGGCCGGCTTCGGCATCCGTGATTTCCTGCACGAGGGCAACGGCGAGATCTGGAAGTTCGCCGTCGCCCATCCCGCACCGGTCGCCGAATGGATCGCGATCGAAGAACGCGCCGAAGGGGGGGACGCACTCGACTGGCAGGCCAGACACGACGCCGCCTTTCTTCGCGGTTATCACCGCGTCGCGGAAGGCGGCGGCGTGGCGCTGTATCGGCGGGGGCGGTGACCGTCTGAATCGAAGCTTCGAAGGTCGGCGCGGTGACCGTCTGAATCGAAGCTTCGAGGGAGGCGAAGGGGTCGAAGGAGCTCGAAGGTGACCCAGTTGGTGATCGAAGATTCGAAGGTCGAAGGTCGAAGAGGCGAAGGTCGAAGGTCACCCGAAGAGCGTTTCCCGAAAATCCTCTTCGACCTTCGACCCTTCGACCTTCGACCTTCGAATCTTCGACAAGCGAAGCGAGGCTCCTTCGCCTCCTTCGCCTCCTTCGACTCCTTCGATTAGAACCGCACCCCGAAGGTGAAGTTGACGTTCCAGCCGCCGAGATCCAGCCGATCGCCGAGGAATCCCTCCTCGAACAGACCCTTGCCCTCGGCCTTCTGCCAGCGCACTTCCCCGCCGACGGTGTAGTTGTTCACCACGCCGCGAAGCCCGCCGAACACCGTCGGGCCGACGGCGACCCCTTCGGCGACGTAGCGTGCCGGGAAGATGTCGTTGTTGGTGTCCACGAAGTCGCCGACCTCGCTGTAGCGATAGCGGATCGCGACCAGTCCCGCGCCGACGTACGGTTCGACCGAACTGCCGCGCGGCAGGAGCAGGACGCGCCCGGTGAACGTCACCGGGATCTGCCGCAGCTTCAGCTCCTGCTCGATCTCCACCTGGCCGGGACGCACGAGATCCTCGTAGATCGTGGGAACCGTCCGCTGCGCGTAGCCGACGCTCACGCCGGCCTCGAAGTTCGACCCCACCCCCAGCAGGTACTCGACGCCGAAGGTCGCGCTGTTGAAGTCCTTCACCTCGAACAGCAGCGGATGCGCGTTCTGCAGATTGTTGAGCAGCACGTCGTCGGTCACGCGCGACTCGAGCCCCTTCAACGCGAAGTAGCCGATGGTGAAGTTCACGGTCGACGGCGCATCCGACGCGGAGGACGTGCTGATCTGGCGGATCTGGGCGCTGGCCGCCGCCGGCGCGAGCAGGATGACGAGAGCAATGAGGGCCTTCTTCATGACGATGCTGCCTCCCGGCACGGGCCTGAGCATGTTGAATGCCACCCCGGCCGGCGAAAATCGCGTGTTTTCCGCGGGTTTGCGGCGGATCGACTGTCTAAGGAACAGGTCAGGCCGTCCGCTTTCGTGAACGGATGACGTCGAGCATGACGTCGTGGATCCGGCCGTTCGAGGCCAGGATCTCTCCGCGGCGCGAGTCGAAGGGTTCTCCCGCCAGCCCGCTGACCCGGCCGCCGGCCTCCTCGATGAGCAGCGCGCCGGCGGAGATGTCCCACGGGTTCAGGCGGACTTCCCAGAAGCCGTCGAAGCGGCCCGCGGCGACATAGGCGAGATCGATCGCCGCCGACCCCAGACGCCGGACCGCCCGCGCCTTCTTGATGAAATCGCCGAACAGCCCGAGGACGTATTCCCCTTCCTGGTGGATGTCGTAATGGAAGCCGGTGCAGAGCAGCGAGTCGATCAGGGTACCGGCGGCGGCGGAGACGCGCATCGGAGCGCCGTTGAGCCAGGCGCCGCGCCCGCGTTCGGCGGTGAACAGCTCGCGCCGGTTCGGGTCGTAGATCGCCGCGACAATCGGCTGGCCGTGGCGCTCGAGCGAGCAGGCGCAGCAGAAAATCGGCAGACCGTGCGCGTAGTTGGTGGTGCCGTCGACCGGATCGAACACCCAGCAGTACTCGGCCTGCGTGTGCCGATCCCCCCGCAGCTCGAACTCCTCGGCGAGGACGACGTGATCGGGGAAGCGTTCCGCGATCAGCGCGCGGAACATCTGCTCGACCTCGCGATCCACCTGCGTGACCAGGTCGATCGCCCCCTTCTTCTCGACGTGCAGATCATCGATGCCGGCCAGCTGCATCGCGCCGGCCTTGATGACCGCCTGGATCGCGGTGGCGAGGAAGACCGGGGGAATCGATTCAGCCACTGGCCGCCAGCTTCTTCACCATGCGCACTTCCATGCCGCCCGCCGGCGCCCGATTGAGCTGCACGTCGTCCATGAAGCTGCGCATGAAAAAGATGCCGCGGCCGCTCGACTTGAGGATGTTCTCCGGCGCCAGCGGATCGGCGACCGCTCCGGGCTCGAAGCCCTCGCCCTGGTCGGTGACGCTGACCACGAGCTCGGTGGGGTCGTCGACGGGGGTAAAGGCGAATTCGATGATGACGTGCTTGGCGGGATGCTCGCGATTGCCGTGCTTGATGGCGTTGATCACCGATTCGCGGACCGCGACGCCGATCCAGTGGATCGAGTCGTCGTCGAAGGCGGCCATGTGCCCCATGCGATCGCTGAGGACCTGCACCAGGTCCAGCATGTCGAAGAGGCTCGGGATCTGCAGCCGGACGAGGCCGCCATGCACTGTCATGGAAGGGTTAGGATAATACAATAGTCGCCTGATGACCCCGTTGTCCGGATCCGCTGTGATCCCTCGCGTCTCCCGCGTCGCGGGGCGGCTGCGAGTACCCGGCGATAAATCCATCTCCCACCGCTACGCGATGCTGGCCGGCATCGCCGATGGCGTCTCGCGATTGCACGGTTATGCACCCGGCGCCGACTGCGCGGCGACGCTGGCGTGCCTCGAAGGGCTGGGGGTGCGCGTCGATCGCGGAAGCGCGCTTACCATCCACGGCCGGGGCCTGGGCGGACTGCAGCGGCCGGCGGCGCCGCTCGATGCGGCCAACTCCGGCACCTCGATGCGCTTGCTCTCCGGGCTGCTGGCGGCCCATGATTTCCGATCTGTAATCGGCGGCGACGCGTCGCTGTCCCGCCGGCCGATGCGGCGGGTCATCGAACCACTCGAGCGCATGGGGGCGCGCATTGCCGCGAACGACGGCCGTCCGCCGCTGACCATCGACGGCGCGCGCCTGCGCGCCATCACCCACTCGCCCGACGTGCCGAGCGCGCAGGTGAAGAGCGCCGTGCTGCTCGCCGGTCTTCATGCCGCCGGCCGGACGACAGTCGTCGAGCCGGCGCCCACCCGTGATCATACGGAGCGCGCCTTCGAGGCGTTCGGAGTCGCGGTCATCCGCGACGGCCACAGCGTGTCGGTGGACGGCGGCCAGCGCCTGCACGCGATCGATGCGCACGTGCCGGGGGACGTCTCGTCCGCCGTGTTCTGGCTCGCGCTGGCGGCGGGGACCCCGGAGTCCGACCTCACCATCGAGGGCGTCGGGCTGAACCCGTCACGCACGGGCGTGCTGGAGATCTTCCGGAGAGCGGGGGCCGCCATCGAGGTGATTCGAGATCCTCAGCCGGGCGGCGAGCCCGCCGGGTCGATCCGGGTGCGCTACGGCACGCCGCGATCGTTCGAGATCGCGCCCGAGGAAGTGCCCGGGCTGATCGACGAAATCCCGGGACTCGCGGCGCTGGCGGCGATGCAGCCGGGGATCTCGATGACCGTCCGCGGGGCGCATGAACTGCGGGTGAAGGAGAGCGACCGGATCACCATGCTGGCGCGCGGCTTCGGCGCGCTCGGCATCGCGGTCGAGGAATATCCCGACGGGTTCACCATCCACGGCGGTCCGCCGGCGGGCGGCGAAGCCGACGCGGCGCACGATCACCGGCTGGCCATGGCGTTCGCGATCGCCGGCAGCCGAGCCCGCGGCGACGTGCACATCACCGGCGCGGACGCGGTTGCCGTGTCCTACCCGGCCTTCTTTGACGAGCTCGATCGGATCGCCGGCGGCCAGTGACCCCGATCGACAAGATTTATCTCGTCGGCTTCATGGCTGCCGGGAAGACCACCGTGGCCCGGGCCGTGGCGCGGCGGCTCGGCTGGCGCGCCGAGGACGTCGACGAGCTGATCGAAGCGCGCGAGCGGAGCACGGTCGCCGACATCTTCGCGCGGCACGGCGAGCCGTACTTCCGCGCCGTCGAACGGGAGATCCTGCACCTGCTGCTGCCGCTGCGCCACACCGTGGTCGCGACCGGCGGGGGCACGTTCATGGATCCGGAGAGCCAGCAGGCCATCCTGCTGGACGGCACGTCCGTGTGGCTCGACGTGCCGCTCGAGACCATCGTCGCCCGGCTGCCGTCCGACGGCCGCCGCCCGCTGTCGGCCGATCGCGGGCAGATGGAGCGCCTGTTCCTCGTGCGGCAGGCCGCCTACGCGCGCGCGCACCTGCGCGTCGACGCGGCCGGTCCGGCGGAAGCGGTCGCCGAGCGGATCCTCGAAGCGCTGCGGATCACGTAAGTGCGGTACCTGATCCTCTCGGACCTCCACGCCAACATGGACGCGTTCGACGCGGTGCTGGAGCACGCCTCGGGCGCGTGGGATCGCGTGCTCGTGCTCGGCGATCTGGTCGGCTACGGCGCCGATCCCAACGCGGTGGTCGACAAGGTGCGCGCGCTGGCGCCCGAAGCGGTGATCCGGGGGAATCACGACAAGGCCGCCTCCGGCATCGACGACGGGAGTCAGTTCAACCACGTGGCGCGCATCGCGGCGCTGTGGACGGCGACGCGGCTGACGCCCGGCAATCTCGCCTACGTCCGCGCGCTGCCGATGGGCCCGGTGCAGGTGGACGCGCTCACCGAGATCTGCCACGGCACGCCGTTCGACGAGGATCACTACGTGTTCGACGGCCACGACGCGATGCTCGCGATCGGCGCGGCGCAGCGGCCGCTGTGCCTGTTCGGCCACACACACCTGCCGGCGCTGTTCAAGCTGATCGACGAGCGGTTCGAGGGGATGCCGCTGGACCCCGATCGCGATCACGTGATCCCGCTGCAGCGCGGCGTCAGGTACCTGGTCAACGTCGGGTCGATCGGCCAGCCGCGCGACGGCGACCCGCGCGCCGGCTACGGCATCCTGGACGACGAGGCGCGCGAGCTGCGCGCGTTCCGCGTGCCCTACGCTGTCGAGCGGGCGCAGCAGAAGATCCTGGCCGCCGGCCTGCCGGCAAGCCTCGCCAACCGGCTGGCGATGGGACGTTGAAGCCGCACGGCCGCGTCTAGTCGGCTCTCCGCCGCGCGCGCTCGTCGCGGCGCTTCAGCTCGGCGCCGTAGGCGTCGGCGGCGGCGCGGCTGCCAAGGATCCAGCCGATCACGATGCCGATCAGCAGGACCGCCGGGATCAGCACGAAGTGCGCCGACGTCATCTTGCTGAAGTCCATCGCTACCTGCTCCCGGGTCCGAGGCGGCGATCGAGCGCGGCCATGTCCCGCTCGACCGACGCCAGGCGGCTGCGGATCGACCAGACGTAGGCGAACACCACGATCCAGATGAAGGCGTAGGCGCTGCCGACGAGCAGCGGCGCCGGTATCGTGTCCTGCGCGTTCATCGGCGCGTTCACCGGCACGAACTCGTCCTGTGCGGCGGGCTTGGGCGGCGGCTGCGGCTGTGCGGCCGCCGCGGCCGTCAGGAGAACGGTGAACGCCAACACAATCGCTCCCAGGTATCTCATGCGATTAATCCTCGAGGCGGAGATAGAGCTCGTCGAGCTGCTGCCGGCGCCGCTCGAGCTGCACCCGCGCCGCGGCCAGCACCAGGAACAGCAGCAGGAAGGCGGCGACGCAGTACCAGAACGGACCGCGCATCTCGGGCGGCAGCGACGGGACCACGGAGGTCTTCGGGTGCAGGGTGCGCCAGAAGTTCACGGACCAGTACACGAACGGCACGTTCACCATGCCGAAGAGCGAGACCGCCGCCGCCAGCCGCTCGGATCCCGGACCGCCATAGCGGCGCAGCAGAAGGTAGGCGGTGAAGATCATCCACATCACGAGCGTGGAGGTCAGGCGCGGATCCCACACCCACCACACGCCCCACGCCTTGCGCGCCCACAGCGGGCCGGTGACCAGCACGATCAGCCCGAACAGCACCGTCAGCTCGGCGCCGGCGACGGCGCTCCGGTCGTGCGCCGGGTTGCGCGTGAAGAGAAACCGCGCGCTGCCGACGCCGCTGTAGAAGGCGGCGACGAACAGGATCATCCCGCACGCCGCGTGGAAGTAGAAGATCTTCGACACCACCCCCATGCTCGCCTCGAACGGCGCGTCGAGAATCAGGAACGGCGCGTAGGCGAACATCAGCGCCGCGAGCAGCATCACCGGCAGGAACAGCTTCTTCATCGGGCTCCTCGAGACACCAGCACTCCGCACTCTACTCGCTCATGACCGCTTCGAACGTCCACAACGCCAGCGTGATGAACACCGCGTCGAAGAACACCAGCATCGCCAGCCACGCCCGCGCCATCGGCTCGTCCGCCTCGGGCTGCAGCAGCGCCGCCGTGCCGCGCACCCCCGCGACGATGACCGGCACGGTGATCGGGTACAGCAGGATCGGCAGCAGCACGTCGCGGCTCCGGGCGCGGACCAGCATCGCCGCGAACAGGGTTCCGACCGCCGCGAACCCGATCGTCCCCGCGGCGAGCAGGCCGAGCATCAGCAGCGGATGCGCGAACAGGCGGGCCTGGAACATCAGCCCGACCAGCGGCACGATCAGCACCTCGACCGCGGCGAGCAGAAGCAGGATGCCCAGCAGCTTGCCCACGTACAGGGCCGGCCGGTCGATCGGCGCGATCAACAGCGCGCGCAGCGTTTCCCCGTGCCGCTCGCGCTCGAACGCGCGGCCCAGCGCCAGCGTCCCGGAGAAGGCGATCGCGATCCACAGGATGCCCGCCGCCGCGTCCTGCACCGGGCGCCCCTCCTTCACGAAGCCGAACGCGAACACCAGCACGCAGGCCAGCGCGAAGAACACCGTCGTGAACAGGATCTCGCGGGTCCGCGTCTCGATCAGGATGTCCTTGCGCGTCACCACCCATACCGCCCGCACGAACGCCCGCATCAGGCCTGCCCCGAGCCCTGTCGAGGGGCGAGCCGTCCGTCGATCAGGGTCACCGCGGCGTCAGTCAACCCTTCCACCGCCGCCCTGTCGTGCGTCGTCAGCAGCACGATCGCGCCGGCGGCGCGCACGTCGATCAGCCGCGCGCGCAGCGCCTCGCGCGCGACATCGTCCAGTCCGGTGAACGGCTCGTCGAGCAGCAGCAGCCGCGGTTCGTGCAGGAGCGCCCGTTCCAGCGCGAGCCGCTGGCGCATGCCGCGCGAGAAGCCCCCCACCGCATCGTCCCGCCGCTCGGCCAGACCGGCGCGCTCGAGCCCCGCGGCCACGCGATCCTCCACGCGATCGAGATCGTACACCCGCGCGAAGAACCGCAGGTTCTCCGCCGCCGTCAGCTCCTGATAGAGGAAGAGGTCGTGGCCGAGCAGGCCGATCCGCGCGCGGAGCGCGCGCCCCGCCGACGCCGCGTCCGCGTCGCCGTAGGCGACCCGGCCGCTCGAGGGCTCGAGCAGCGTGGCGGCGATCGAGAGAAAGGTCGACTTCCCGGCGCCGTTCGGCCCGAGCAGCGCGGTGATGGTTCCGGCGCCGGCGGCAAAGCTGACGCGGTTCAGCGCGCGGCGGCGCCCGAAGTTCCGGCTGACGTCGACAAAGCGGAGCTCCGAGAAATCCACGCGGTTACGGAGCGGCAAGCCGCGACGGCGGTCGGCTCACGCAGCCGACTCCCGTTCGAGCCCGGCGTAGAGATCCTCGAGGGCGGTGACCAGCTGCTCGCGCCGGGTGGCATAGACGCGGGCGTCGACGGCGCCGCTCCGCCGCTGCTCCTCGAGCGCTGCCAGCTCGGCGAACAGCTTGTCGCGGCGCGCCTGCATCTGCTGCCGTCGTGCGGACACCTGCGGCGACCCGCCGCGGCTCGCGCCCCACACGCCGGCCGCGATGATCGCGAACGCCAGCGCCAGGGCGAGGTTCTGAGGCCACGTCGGCCGATGCGGCAGGCCGTCGAGCGTCAGCGTCAGCGTGTCGCCCGCCTTCAGGGCTCCCCCTTCGCCGACGATATAGGTCTGCCCGTCCGCGTTCATCTCCCGCCGCTGCGCGATCTGCGCCGACTGCATCTGCATGGCGCCGAGCTTCTGCGCGATGACGGTGACACGCGTCAGCGCCGCCGGCATCCGCTGCGCGAGCACGATGCGCTCGCTGCCGAGCGGGATCGAGTAGGCGAACTGCACCACGGTGTTGCCGGGCGCGAACGGTCCGTTGACGGTGACACGCGACCCCGCGGCCACGACGTTGGGGGCCGAGTCCTGCAGCACGCCCGCGCCGACGGCGCCTGACGGGAGGTCGAACACGATCGGGCCGCCTCCGTCCACCGGGCGGCCTGACGAGTTGACGATCTGCACGATGTAGAAGACGTTCAGCGCGTCGTCGCCGCTTTCGATCACGAACCGGCTCTGTTCGCCGAACACGACGCCGCCTGACGCTGCCGGCGACGACGCCGCAGCGGGCGCCGCCGCGGCGCCGGCAACGAGCATCAGCCGCGTGCCGCCCGTGCCAGGAACCTCGAATTCCTGCGATTCGATCCGCTCGCCATCGACGACGACCACGGCTTTGACGCGAACGCCGGCGGCGAGGCCGCTGAACGTCGCGCGCCCCGCCTCGTCGGTCGCCGCGGTTTGTGAAACGCCGGCGCCGGTGAGCTGGACGGACTGGCCGCTGACCGGATTCGTCAGCGCGCCGCGGACGACGCGCGCGGTGACGGTGCCGGTGGGAAGGTCCGGCACCTGCAGCGGAATGCCGGACATCTGGCGCGGGTCCGGCTGCCTCGCGAGCGCGGCGGAGGGCACCGTCACGAGCAGCGAGAGCAGCGCGGCAGCCGCGACCGCGTGGCGCGACCGCCTCATGCTGCGCTCAGCCTCGAACCGCAGCTCTTGCAGAATCGTGCGTCTGCGTCGTTCCGGGTGCCGCAGGCGCATACCGCCGCGGCGTGGGCTCCGCCGTCAGGCGGAAGCGCAACCGGCGGACGATCGACCGGCGTCGGCGGCTTCGCGCCCACGCGCCGCGCCAGCTCCTTCTCGATCAATGCACGATAGGCGTGCGATCCCTCGTCGAGCTGACGCATGATGCCCAGCGCCCGGGCGCGGAGCCGCGCGGCCATGTCGTCGAAGTCCTGCGGCGACACTTTGCCCATCGCGCGGTCGAACTCCAGCTCCTTGATCGAGCGCAGGGTGAGCGCCTTCTCGCGCTCCAGATCGAGGCGCATGCGCTCGCTGAGCGGCTGCCGCTCGACGTCCGACGCCGGCGACACGAGCGGCGCCAGCATACGGTGCACGGCGATCCCGGCCAGCCCCGCGGCCCCAATCGTCAGGCTGACGAGGATCAGTTGTGCGGGCGCGCTGGGACGCGCCATCAGCACCGCCACGGTCGCGGCGAGCAGCGACAGCAGCACGAAGAAGTGGGACACGTGAAAGCCGTCGCCTTCCGCCTTTGCGCGCAGCGCCTCGGCGGATCCGCCGGAGCCCTTGCGCGGGCGGTCAGTCGAGGTCTCTGAGCTCATCGTCCAGGCGCGCGCCAAGCGCGTCCGTGTTCTCCCGCGAACCGGTCGCGGAAGCCGCGAGAGCGGCGCTCTCGTCCGCGGCTGTTCCCTGACGGCGGCGCGACCAGCGCAGCGCGGCCAGACCGACGGCGGCCGCGCCGGTGACGCCGACCGCGTACGGCAGGGCCCACGCCAGGCGGTTGAACCCTTCGTCGATCGGCGCGGCGAGGATGTCCTGGCCGCCGTGCTCCGCCACGAACGCCGCGAGGATCTCCTCGCGGCTCATGCCCTTCGCCAGGTACTCGTCCAGCTTGCGGTTCTGCTCCTGCAGGCCGTGGCAGCCGGGGCCCATCGGGCAGTTGTTCATCGGCGCCTTGCAGCCGCCGCACTTGCACATCAACTGCGCTTCGAGCTGGCGCCGCAGCTCGCTGCGGGGCACCACCGTCTGCGCGTGCGCCGTCATCGGAAGCAGCAACAGAAGCAGCATCAACGACGTCGTCGCCGCCCCTTCCGGCACCTTCGCGCCGGCGAGCACGAGCGCACGCTCCGGCAGGAGCGCGAGCCCCGTCCCCAGCGCCAGCACGCCGAACCCGAGCCAGATCCAGTTCACCAGCGGATTCACCGTGACGGCATAGGTGGCGTTCTGCGTCTGGACCTCGTACGCGGCGAGGACCACGTAGACGTCCTGCCCTGCCGCCCGGCGGATCGCGACCTCGGTCGTGGGCTGGTCCTCGTGCTTCGCGAAGAACCAGCGCGCCGGCGTGAGCTGGGCGATTTCCTTCCCGTCGCGCAGCACGGTCACGTGCCCGGTGATCATCTGCTTCTGGTCGTCCGCGGCCACCGAGATCGAGTCGTGGCGGATGGTGAACTCGCCGATGGTCCCCGTCTGCCCGGGGTTCATCTTCATGTTCTCTTCGAGCTTGTAGCCCTGGCCGGCGAAGCCGAGGAACATCAGCACGACGCCGAGGTGGACGATGTAGCCGCCGTAGCGGCGGCGCTGCCGGGCGACCAGGCCGATCATCGCGGTGAAGATGTCGGCGCCGGACGCCCCCTGCCGCACCTGGGCGCCGCGCACGAACTCCTGCACGATCGTCCCGCCGACGAACGCGCACAGCGCGAAGCAGATCCCCGACGACCACACCTTGATGCCCAGCGCGTAGACGGCGGCGCCGGTGACCATCATCGCGGCGGCCGGCCAGGCAAACGAGTGCGCGAGATTGGAGAGCGTCGACTTGCGCCACGCCAGCAGCGGCGCGATCCCGGTGAGCACGAGCAGCGCGAGCCCGATCGGGCGCATCCAGGTGTTGAAGAACGGCGGTCCGACGGTCAGCCGCTGGCCGCGGATCGCCTCGCTCAGCGTCGGGAACATCGTCGCGAACAGCACGAAGAACGCCGAGAACAGCAGGATCCAGTTGTTGGCGAGGAACGCCGCCTCGCGCGAGGCCCACGAGTCCAGCTCGTGCCGCGACTTCAGCAGCGGCAGGCGGTAGATCACCCAGCCGAAGCTGACGGTGACGATGGCGACCATGAAGATGGTGAACACGTTGGCGAGCCACGGATCCTCGCCGAAGGCGTGCACCGACTGCACGACGCCCGACCGGGTCATGAAGGTGCCGAAGATGGTGAGGAAGAACGTCGTGATCACCAGGGTGACGTTCCAGACGCGCAGCATGCCGCGCCGCTCCTGCACCATGACGGAATGCAGAAACGCCGTCGCGGTAAACCACGGGAGCAGGCCGGCGTTCTCGACCGGATCCCAGCCCCAGAAGCCGCCCCATCCGAGCTCTTCGTACGCCCAGAGCATGCCGAGCGTGAGGCCGAAGGTCAGGAACAGCCAGCCGATCATCGTCCAGCGGCGCACCGCGCGCAGCCACGCGTCGTCGAGGTGGCCGGTGACGAGCGCCGCCATGCCGAACGCGTACGGGATCGTCATCGCGACGAAGCCGATGTACAGCGACGGCGGATGGATCGCCATGTAGAAGTTCTGCAGGAGCGGGTTGAGCCCCTTGCCGTCGGCCGGCGTGGCGCTGACGAACGTGCTGAACGGGTTGTTGTGCACCACCATGATGAAGATGAAGAACATCTCCACCGCGGCGATGACCGCGACCACGTAGGGAATCAGCTCGCGGTGGCGCTCCCGGTTCGTGGCGACGGCGATCGATCCGAACACCGCCAGCAGGAACACCCAGAACATGATCGAGCCGTCGAGACCGCCCCAGTAGGAGGTGATCTTGTAGGCGAGCGGCTGCGCCGCGTCCGAGTAGCGCTGCACGTAGCGGATGGCGTAATTGCCGGTGACGAACGCGTGGATGAGGACGGCCGAGGCGACCGTCATGAGCGCGGCGGTCGTGTAGAACGCGCCGATGCCGCTGTCGATGAGCGCGCGCGAGCGGCGGCGTCCGCCGGCGATGCTGGCGGCAACCGCATAGCTCGCCACCACGAACGTGGCGAGCAGCAGAAACGAGCCGAGCGCGGCCATTACTTACCTGCCGCGGCGGTCTGCGGGTTGTACTTGGACGGACACTTCGCCATGACGCCGTTGGGTTCGACGGTGAACCCGCCGTCGGCGAGGCGCCCCTTCAACACGACTTCCGACTCGTTCTTGAACGTGTCCGGCACGATCCCGGTGTAGGTCGCGGGAATGACCTTGCCGTTGAACTGCACGTTGAACTTGTAGTCGAGCGTGTTCGGCCGCTGCCGCAGGTCGGCGACGAAGCCGTGGAGCTGGAGCCGTTTGCCTTGCCACGCCGCCGGATCCTGCAGCACTTCGTCGACGTGCTTGTAGTACTCGGTCCCTTCCGCGAGGGTGGTATACATCAGCCCGCCGAGCGCCGCTGTCAGCACGAGGCAGGTCAGAGCAATCTTGATGGCTTTGTTCTTCATAAGTTGCGGGGGAGCACCGCCCCATCAGAATACTACGCGGCGACCGCCTTGAGCAGCCGATCCACGGTGTGGACCGGGAGCCCCACGACGTTCGCCCAGGACCCCTCGATCCGATCGACGAACCGCGCCGCCCGCCCCTGAATGCCGTAGGCGCCCGCCTTGCCCATCGGCTCGCCGCTCGCGACGTACCAGCGGATCTCCTCCGCGGAAATCGGCCGGAAATGCACCCGTGTCAGCACGCTGTCCGCGGCTTCCCGCCCCTGGCCGAGCAGCACCACCCCGGTCCAGACGTCGTGGACGGCGTCCGACAACAGCTCGAGCATGCGGACGGCGTCCACCTCGTCCGCCGGCTTCGCCAGGATGGCGCCGCCGGCGACCACCGTCGTGTCGGCGGCCAGGACGATGCGTCCGGGCTGGCGCGCGGCGACCGTCCGCGCCTTGTCCCGCGCCACGCGCAGCACGTAGGCGTCCGGCTGCTCGCCGGGATGCTCCGTCTCGTCCACGTCCGCGGGATCGACGGTGAAGCGGAAGCCGGCCAGCGTCAGCAACTCGGCACGGCGCGGCGACGCCGACGCGAGGACGAATGGACGATCGGCTACCACAACGATGCGGCCCACGTGGCGTAGTACGCGTAGCCGTTCCGCCGCTCCTGCCCGATCTCGGCGAATGCGTCGCGCACCACCGAATCGCGGCCGAGAAAGATCGGACGGTTCGTGCCGAGCTCGTAGAATCGCGCCCGGATCGGCGGCGCGGCCGGATCGGCGACGGTCCGTCGATCGCGCGTCCCGTCAGGGCGCGTGAACGTCTCGACCCGGTAGACCAGCACGACGTCGGCGATGGCGCGCGCCGCCGCAGACGCATACCACGCCGGCGGCTGTTCGAGCACGCCGCGGCTCCACTGCAGCGCCGGATCCGCCGGCCCGCTTTGCGCGGCGAGCCCGGAGGCGAGCACGATCGCCGGCCACTTCACGGAAGAACGATACCTCGGGTCGGCCCGACGTTGCACCGCAGCCGCGGAGGCGTTACGCTCCCCGCATGTCCCAGACGAATCTGTCCCGGCGGCGTTTCCTCCAGTCCGTCGCCGCCACCGCAGCCGCCGCCCCGTTCTTCTCGTTCGACCTGCGCGCCGCCGCGACGCTCCGGCACGCCAGCATCGGTGCGGCGGGACAGGCGCTGTCCGATCTGAACGCCTTCGCGCGGCACCCGTCGTTCGACCTGGTGGCGGTGTGCGACGTGGATCTCTGCCGCGTCGAGCCGCTGCAGCGGCGCTTCCCGAAAGTGCGCGTCTACCAGGACTGGCGCGAGCTGCTGCAGAAGGAACGCCGCAACATCGATTCGATCAACGTCTCGATTCCCGATCACATGCACGCCGTCATCGCGCTCGAGGCGATGAAGATGGGCAAGCCGGTCTACGTGCAGAAGCCGCTGTGCAACACCCTCCGCGAAACGCGCCTGCTGACCGAGGAAGCGCGCCGCCGCAAGTTGACGACGCAGATGGGCATCCAGGTGTCGTCGAGCCGACAGCAGCGCTACGGCGAAGCCCTCGTCCGCAGCGGCATCGTCGGCAAGATCCGCGAAGTGCACACCTTCTCGAACAAGAGCTGGGGTGACGACAAGCCGCTGCCCGAGCCGGTCGATCCGGTGCCGCCGTCGCTCGACTGGGACGAGTGGCTTGGCGTCGGCCCGTCGGTGCCGTTCAAGCGAGGCGCGTATCACCCCGGCGAATGGCGGCGGCGCGTCGGCTTCGGCACCGGCACGCTCGGCGACATGGGCTGCCATATCTACAGCCCGCCGTATCGCGCACTGAAGCTGACATCCCCCACGTCCGTGACGGCGTATGGACCCGCCCCGTCGGAGGAGAGCTGGGCGACGCGCGCGCGTGTGAAGCTGACGTACCCCGGCACGGAATACACCGCGGGCAGCACGGTCGACATGTGGTGGTACGACGGCGGCGAGCTGCCGCCCGACGCCATCCGCGAGCCGGTCGGCACGCGCTGGCCCGACCAGGGCAGCGTGGTCGTCGGCACCGAGGGAATGCTGGTGCTGCCGCACGGCAACACACCGCCGTTCGCGCTGCCGGAGGGCAAGATGGCGGCGCTGCCGCCGATCGACATTCCCGAACGCGATCACTACGCCGAATTCATCGACGTCGTGCTGGGCGGCGGCAAGGAGAAATGCTCCGCGAACTTCGACTACGCCGGCCCGCTCACCGAATCGGTGCTGATCGGCAACGTCGCCGCGCACTTCCCCGGCGAGACCCTCGAGTTCGACGCCAGGCGGCTGACCTTTCCCAAGAAGCCCGAAGCGAACCAGTGGCTTACGCGCGCCTACCGCGGCTGGAAGATCAAGACCTAGGCAAAGCGGAGGGCGGACAGCGAGAGCGGGAAGCGGCTGGCGGATCGCGGCTAGGGATTCTGCGGCGGCAATGCCAGCACCAGCTCGTGCGCGATGCTGAGCACGCGGTAGGTCACCGAACCCATGCGCGCGCCCGGCATCGCCGAGGCGTGTAGTCCCATGACGATCAGGCCGGCCTGGCGATCGGCGGCGATCTTCGCGACTTCTTCCGCCGGTTCGCCGAACATCACCAGCGGCTCGATGCGCGGATCGTCGGGGAGCGTGTCGACGAGATCCTGCAGGATCTGCTCCGCGTGATCGCGGCGCTCGCTGTCGACGTTGGCGGCAAACGCGTGGCCGGGAACCATCGCGCGCACCGGCTCGATCACGTGCACGAGCAGAATCGGGGCGCCGAGGATGACGCCGATCTGCCGCGCCCCTTCGACCGTCTGCGCCATGCCCGGGAACGTGATGTCGACCGGCACGAGGATGCGGCGGACGGTCTTGCGGATGTCGTCCACGGCGGCCGGTCCGGCGTCAGCCGGCGGCGTGACCAGCACCGGCACGGTGGTGGCGCGCAGCACGCGCTCGGTCACCGAGCCGAGAAAGAGCTTGCGGATCCCGGTCGCGCCGCGTGAGCTCATCACGATCAGCCGCGCCTTCCGCTCGACCGCGGCGCGCAGGATCTCGGCGTCCGGCTTCCCCGTCGCGACCGAGAAGTCGACGGGGACCGAGGGCGGCCGTCCGCTGAACGTGTCGTTGAAGAACTTGCGCAGCTCGCGCAGCGCGTCGGCGTCGAGGCTCCCCGGCCCGTTCGCCATCGCCGCCGCCTGCTCCAGCAGCGGATCGTTCACCGTGAGCAGCGTCAGCGATTCACCGGCATACGACGCGGCCACGGCCGCGTAGCGCAGCGCGCCGCGCGACGGCTCGGAGAAGTCGATCGGACAGAGGATCGTCATGGCCGCGGCCTCCCGTCGACGGCGCTCGCTAGCCCGCCTTCTCGATGTGCACGAGATAGGCCTCCACCATCAGCAGGTTCTTGTCGCCGGCGCGCTGGACGACGTTCAGCAGCCGGTCCATCTTCACCACTTCCTCGAGCTGCTCGTCGATGAACCATTGCAGGAAGCTCTGGGCGAGATAGTCGTTGTGCTTCACCGCGATGTCCATCAGCGCGGTGATCTGCCGCGTCACTTCCTGCTCCCACGTCAACGCCGCCTGCACCGCCGCTTCGGCGGACGCGAACGACGGCTGCGTCGCCGGGATCGCCGGGATCGCCAGGTCCCCTTTCGTGTCGAGCAGATAGCGGACGAACTTCATCGCGTGCTGCCGCTCTTCGTCGGCCTGTTCGAAGAACAGCTTGGCGAGCAGCGTGAGCTGCTGCCGCTGGAAGTGCGCCGCGATGCTGACGTATTGCATGCTGGCGCCGAACTCCTGGCCGATCTGCGCGTTGAAGGCTTTGACCAACTCGGGATGGATCATCATGTCGAGGAAAGTATATGCCACGCCCGGCTGGCACGACGGTTGCCTCTGCCGTGTGGCGGGAGGTGACTCGGGTGGTGAAGCAGTGCGGCATTCTCTTCATCGGCCCTTGTGGCAGTGACGCCGCCCGCCTGGCGGCGCTGCGATCGCTCGGCTTCCGCGTCGAGGAAACGGAGCACTTGCCGTCGCCGGAGGATCTCGAGGGCCACCACGTGGTCATCGTGCGTGCGACCCGTGGGTCCTCGCTGCCCATGATCGGCGCACGGCTGCGGGCCAAGCCCCACTTCGGACGGCGGGCCCTGATGGCACTCGTTCCGGACACCGTATCGGAACGTGACAACCGCGAAGCCCTGATGTCCGGCTTCGACCTCACGCTGCCCGACCGCTGCCCGGCCCGCACCATCGCGGCTCACATCCTGCGGCTCCTGCGCGCGTTCCCGGAATACCGGTGTCTGCTGCGCGCGCCGAACGGCCGCCGGAAAGCCGCGTAGCCAGCAGACGCGCCGAACGCGAGTACTATGGAAGGATGCTACCGCTCCAGGGGTTCGCGACGGATGTCGTCGCCGAGGTGATCCGCCGGCAGCCGCTCACGCCGGCGAAGGCCACGTTCGCCTGGAGTATCGCCGTCGGTCCGGCGATTGCGCGCGCCACCACCGTCGAGCTGCGTGACGGGATCCTGCACGTCATGCCGAAGGACGCGCGGTGGGCCGCCGAGATCGAGCGCGCCGCGGCGACGATTCTCACCCGGGTGCAGCTCCTGCTCGGAGCCGGCACCGTCACCGCCTTGCGCGTTCGAACCTGTTCATGACCACACGCGACGCCGTCATCGTCTCCGCCGCCCGCACGCCCACGGGCAGGTTTCTCGGATCCCTGAAGGACTTCACCGCGCCGCAGCTCGGCGCCATCGCCGTGCGTGAAGCGGTGCGCCGCGCCGGCATCGATCCGGGCGTGGTGGACGAGTGCATCATGGGCAACGTCGTCACCGCCGGCGAAGGGCAGAATCCCGCGCGTCAGGCCGCGCTGCACGGCGGTCTCGGCGAGCACGTGGCGGCGATGACGATCAACAAGGTGTGCGGCTCCGGGCTCAAGGCGGTGATGCTCGCGGCCCAGGGCATCGCCACCGGCGACATCGACGTCGCCGTCGCCGGCGGCATGGAGTCGATGAGCAACACGCCGTACCTGCTGTCGCGTGTGCGCGAAGGGCTGCGCATGGGGAACGGCACGCTCGTGGACGCGATGATCCACGACGGCCTGTGGTGCGCGTTCGAGCAGTGCCACATGGGCATGTCCGGCGAGCACGTGGCCGAACACTTCAAGGTCGGTCGTGGCGAGCAGGACAGGTACGCCGCTGAAAGCCATCGCAAGGCGGCGCACGCCGCCAGCCAGGGCTGGTTCGCGGACGAAATCGTGCCGGTGGAAGTCCCGCAGAAGAAAGGCGCGCCCCTGGCGTTCGCCCACGACGAGGCCGTCCGCGCCGACACCAGCGTCGAGACGCTCGCCGGCCTGCGGCCGGCGTTCAAGAAGGACGGCAGCGTCACCGCGGGAAACGCGCCGGGCGTGAACGACGGGGCCGCCGCGCTGGTGGTCATGTCGGCCGGGAGAGCCGCCGCGCTCGGCGTTCAGCCGATCGCGCGCATCGCCGGACAGGCGACCTCGGGACTCGCGCCGAAGCTCGTGTTGATGACGCCGGTCGAAGCGGTGCGCAAGGTCGCCGCCAAGGTGAACTGGAAGCTCGAGGACGTCGACCTGTTCGAGATCAACGAGGCGTTCTCCGTCCAGATGGTCGCGGTGCTGCGCGAGCTGGGCATCGCTCCGGCGAAGGTGAACGTCCACGGCGGGGCCGTCGCGCTCGGTCATCCGATCGGCGCCAGCGGCGCGCGCGTACTGACGACCCTGCTCTACGCGCTGAAGCGCCACGGCAGGAAGCGCGGCATCGCGTCCCTGTGTCTCGGCGGCGGCAACGGCGTCGCGCTGGCGGTGGAACTGCCATGACGAGAATCGGCGTGATCGGCACGGGGACGATGGGCAACGGCATCGCCCAGGTGTTCGCGCAGGCCGGATACGAGGTCAGTGTGTGGGACGCCGCGCCGGCCGCCCTGGATCGCGCGCGCGCGACGATCGAGAAGAGCCTCGCGAAGTTCGTCGAGAAGAGCAAGCTGACCGCGGCCGAACGGGACGCCGCGCTCGGGCGGCTCAAGGCCTTCACCTCGATCGACGACCTCGCCGACGTCGACTACGTCGTCGAGGCGATCTCGGAGAACGCCGACGCCAAGCGCGAGCTGTTCGCGCGGCTGGACGCCATTACACAGCCGCACGTCATCCTCGCTTCCAATACCTCGTCGATCTCGATCACGACGCTCGGCGCGGCGACGAAGCGCCCGGACAAGGTGCTGGGGATGCACTTCATGAACCCGGTGCCGCTGATGACGCTGGTGGAGCTGATTCGCGGGCAGGCGACGTCCGCCGAGTCGATGGCGGCGGCGTCCGCGCTCTGCGCCAAGCTCGGGAAGACCGCGGTGGAAGCGGCCGACTACCCCGGCTTCATCGCCAACCGCATCCTGATGCCGATGATCAACGAGGCGGTCTACGCGGTGATGGAGGGGGTCGGCACGCCGGACGCGATCGATACGGTGATGAAGCTCGGCATGAATCATCCGATGGGCCCGCTCACGCTCGCCGATTTCATCGGCCTCGACGTGTGCCTCGCGATCCTCACCGTGCTGCACGAGGGGCTCGGCGATCCGAAGTACCGCCCCTGCCCGCTGCTGCGGCGCATGGTCGCCGCGGGATATCTCGGGCGGAAGTCGGGCCGGGGGTTCTACACCTACTGACTGCGATGCGCCAGGGCGGCGATGTCGGGCAGCCCGCAGCCGTCTCAGTGTGACGGGGCGTTTCTCTTGAACCGCCGCAGCGCAAGCCACAGCAGCGGCGCCATGATCAGCAGCTCGACGACGGCGGCGCGCATGTTGTGCAGCCAGAACCGCCGGCCGCAGCACTGGCGGGACACGGGCGGAAAGATCTCGATCGCCGCCTTGTAGTAGTCACGCGCGATCGGCCAGAGCGCCATCACCCCGATCGGCGGACGCGTGTCGTTGCTCAACCAGTCGAGAAACACGTGTGACGCCCACGCCAGGGTGACCGCCGCGGCCCAACGGGGCGCGTGCCGCCGGCCGGCAGGCGCAATGGCCACGGACCACGCGCCCGCCAGCAGCCCGGCGGCGACGGCCGCGCCGGCGCTGTGACTGATGCCGCGGTGGTCGCCGACGAGGAGGTCCAAATCCGGCGCGAGCGCGGCGGCGGCGAGGACGATGCCGGTGTGGAGATTTCTGCGAGGGACCACCGCCCAGGCGGCGGCGATCCCGCCCAGTGCGTGGCCGATCGGCGACGGCATCTCCTCATGCTACCGGCCAAATGACCTGTCCTGTCACCGGCGCCGCGTACGCTGGAAGCCGTTGCACGATTCTGCAACGGGGGCGAAAGTGACACATGGCGATAACTGCCTCATATGCAGGCATCTACCTGATGTCCGTGGCGACGTTTTCGCTTGACAGGTTCGCGCCGCCGCCCCTAGACTACGGGCACCAGCCACCACCTTGACGAGGAGTTTCATGGCAGCACCGGTGAATGACGACCGAAACGATCGCGAACGCGCAAAGGCCATCGAGCTGGCCGTCGGGCAGATCGAGAAGCAGTTCGGCAAGGGCTCGATCATGCGGCTCGGCGCGAAGGAAGCGATCCCGCAGATGCCCTCGATTTCCACCGGCGCGGTCAGCCTCGACTACGCGCTCGGCATCGGCGGCGTGCCGCGCGGCCGGGTGATCGAAGTGTTCGGGCCGGAATCGTCCGGCAAGACGACGCTGGCGCTGCAGATCATCGCGCAGGCGCAGAAGCTGGGCGGGATGGCCGCGTTCGTCGACGCGGAGCACGCGCTCGACGCGCAGTACGCCCGCAAGCTCGGGGTCGAGCTCGAGAACCTGCTGGTGTCACAGCCCGACAACGGCGAGTAGGCGCTGGAGATCGTCGAGGTCCTCGTGCGCTCCGGCGGCGTCGACGTGATCGTGGTCGACTCGGTGGCCGCGCTGGTGCCGCGCGCGGAAATCGAAGGGGAGATGGGCGAAGCGCAGATGGGCCTGCAGGCGCGGCTCATGTCGCAGGCGCTCCGCAAGCTGACCGGCATCGTGTCGAAGTCGAAGACCTGCCTGATCTTCATCAACCAGTTGCGCGAGAAGATCGGCGTGATGTTCGGCAACCCCGAGACCACCACCGGCGGCCGCGCCCTGAAGTTCTACTCGTCGGTGCGCATCGACATCCGCCGGATCGGCGCGATCAAAGACGGCGACACCGTCGTCGGCGGCCGCACGCGCGTGAAGATCGTCAAGAACAAGGTCGCGCCGCCGTTCCGCGAGGCCGAGTTCGACGTGATGTACGGCGAGGGCATTTCCAAGGAAGGGGACCTGCTCGATCTCGCGGTCGATCGGCGGATCGTCGAGAAGAGCGGCACCTGGTTCGCGTTCGGCGGCGAGCGCCTCGGCCAGGGGCGCGAGAACGTCAAGCAGTTCCTGAAGGACAACCCGGCCATCTGCAAGGCGATCGAAGACAAAGTGCGCCGCGAGCTGGGCCTGGTGGCGGCGGAAGAAGTCGCCGCCGTCTGACGTCCGGGCTCAGAACGGGAGACCAGGAGCAAGCCAATGTTCTTCACCAGAAGAACGATTGCTCCTGATCTCTTATTCGCCTGTGCCGACAGCGCCGGCGGCCAGCCGATCACATCGGTGCGGTGACCGTCGCCGCTATTTCACCGAGTAGAACCGATCGAGAAACAGGTAGCGCTCGCGGTACTTGTCCGGGTCGGCCTTCGTGACCACATCGATCCGCAGGACCTGCTGCTCGCTTCCCGCGTTCGTCGCCGGCCACGGCGGCAGCCCGCTGCCGTTCGGATTGCCGGTCTTGACGAAGTTCACGACGTAGCCCTGGAACGTCTCCGACACTTTGTAGTCGTCCGGCGTCCACGCGTACACCTCGTTCGTGCCGAGATTCCCCAGCGCATATTCGATTTCGGCGGAATGCGCCGCGCCCCCGGCCGGGCCGGCGTTCCCCTTTTCGGGTCGCATCGCCGGACGCGGCCGCGTGTAGAAGTAGCGATACACCGGCGGCTTGCCGCCGCGGCCGTGCAGCGTCACCCACTTCCAGGTGCTGAAGCCGATGAAGCGATCGCCGGCCAGATCGGTCGCCGACTGTTGCACCTGCTCCGGCGTCGTCGCCGGATAGTGGCGCAACGCCTCGTCGGTCGTGTCGTTGAAGATCTGGCGGACCGCCCGCGTGAAATTCTCCGGCGTCGGTGGGTTGCCGCGGCCGAGCACCGCGCCGGGGCCGCTCTCCTGCGAGTTCCAGCCGGCCAGCAGCGGCACCTGCGCCTGCTGCCCGGCCGCGAAGATCTCGTTCAGGGTCTTCGGCAGGAAGTAGCCGTCGATGACGATCGGAAAGCGGGCCGCGGCGGGACCGGCGGTCGCCTCGAGCACGCGGTCGGCGGGGAGGGCGCGGACCTCGGAGAACGGGGCGTCCCCGAGCAGCTTGGTGAACGCGAGGCCGGCGGTCTCGGCCTCCGCCAGCGGCAGCGGCGTCCAGGTCGGCGGCATGGCGGCGCCGCTCTCGCCGATGGCTCCGGCGATCAGGCCCCTGGACAGCGGCGACGCCATCAGCGCGCTGACCGAGATCGAGCCGGCTGACTCCCCGGCGATCGTGACCTTCCGCGGATCGCCGCCGAACGCGGCGATGTTGTCGCGCACCCATTGCAGCGCCGCGACCTGGTCGAGCAGGCCGTAGTTCCCGGACGTCCGCCGCGGCGACTCCTGGCTCAGCTCCGGATGGGCGAGGAAGCCGAACACGTTGAGGCGATAGTTCACGGTCAGCGTCACCAGCCCGCGCCGCGCCAGTGCCGCGCCGTCATAGCGCGGCTCCGATCCGTCGCCGGCGACGAAGCCGCCGCCATAGAAATAGACGAGCACGGGCAGCCGTTCGGAGGCGCGCGTCGCCGGGGTCCAGACGTTCAGATACAGGCAGTCTTCGCTCATCCCGGCGGCGCGGAAGACCATGTCGCCGAACAGGCGCCGCTGCATGCACTGGTTGCCGAACGCCTTCGCCGGCCGCACCTCTTTCCACTGCGGCACCGGCTGCGGCGCCTGCCACCGGAGGCGTCCGACCGGCGGCGCCGCGAATGGGATGCCCTTGAAACTGCGTACCCCGTCGACGGCCCCGGCGCCTTCGATCGGCCCGGCGGCGGTGGTCACCCGATCGGCGGCGGGCTGCGGGGCGGCGGCGGCGAGCCACACCAGCGCGGCGGTCGCGAGCGCTCTCAACATGGGACGCAGGATACCGCAGTTGTCAGGCCGCACGGCTCGCGGATATCGTGTCGGGCATGCGCATGTCATCCCTGCGGGGATCGCTGTGGCCGCTGCTGGGCGTCGCCGCCCTGCTGGCGGCGTGCAACCGCTCTCCCGCGCCTCAGCAGTCAGCAGCCACGCCAGCTCCCGCGCCGGCCGCGGCACCAGCCGCCGGACCGCGCGTGTACGTCACCGACGAAACCGGCAGCCGCGTCGTCGTCATCGATCCGGCCAGCCGGCAGGTCGTTCGCAGCATCGACGTCGGCAAGCGGCCGCGCGGGATCGCCGTCTCGCGCGACGGGCGCCTGATCTACGTCGCCTTGTCGGGATCGCCGATCGCCGGCCCGGGCGTGGACGAATCCAAGCTGCCGCCGGCCGATCGGGCCGCGGACGGCATCGGCGTGATCGATCTGGCCAGCGGCACGCTGGTGCGGAAGTATCAGAGCGGCCAGGATCCGGAAACATTCGCGCTGTCGAACGACGGGCGGATGATGTTCATCTCGAACGAAGAGACGGCGGAACTGTCCGCGCTCGATCTCGAGAGCGGCGCGATCAAGGCGCGCGTGAAGATCGGCGAGGAGCCGGAGGGGGTCACGATCAGGCCGGACGGCCGGATCGTCTATGTGACGTGCGAAGGCACCAACGAGGTCGTCGGCGTCGACGTGGCGACGCTGAAGGTGGTGGCGCACGTTCCCACCGGGCCGCGGCCGCGGTCGATCGCCTTCGATCGCGAGGGGCGGACCGGCTTCGTGACCGCGGAAAACGCCGCCTCGATCACCATCTTCGACGCCGCGACGCACACGGTCACGAAGACGCTGCAGATTCCGAAGGCGCCGGCGAACCCGATCCCGGCGCGGCCCATGGGCCAGGTCCTCTCCCCTGACGGCGCCCGGCTGTTCGTGACGCTCGGCCGCGCGAAGTCGGTGGCGATCGTGGACGTGGCGGCGCAGTCGCTGGCCGGGTCGATCGAGGATGTGGGCACGCGCCCGTGGGGGATCGGCATCAGCGCCGACGGCCGGCAGCTCTACACCGCGAACGGGCCGTCGGGCGATGTCGCGATCATCGACGCGGCGTCGGGGAGGGTCGACGCGAAGATCGCCGTGGGCGGCAGCCCCTGGGGCATCGCCGTGACGAGCAAGTAGTCCGGCGGCCGCGGGCGACGCCTAACGGGCGCCCGGGGTCACCGTACGAACCGTGACGACGATCTCGTGCGCGGCGGCGAGGCCGAGCTCGCCGCGGGCAACGGCCTCGATCGCGCGGGGGTCGCTGCGCAACTGCCGCGCGCGCTCGCGGAGCGCCTGGTTGTCGTGGCGCAGCTGCGCGAGCTCCTGCGCCGCCGCCGCATACGCGCGCCGCGCCCTGGCCGTCGCCAGCCAGCCCCGCTCGCCGATCAGGCCGTTGACCAGCAGCACCGACGCCGCGAACAGCAGGAGCTGCGACCAGAAGCGATGCGCCCGCCGTCGGGGCACGACCGGCCAGGACGGCAATTCGCGCGAGTAGATGTGGGTGGCGTGCACGTCGAGCGGGAAGGTACCAGAGACGGAGAGAAAGTACAAGTGCGCAGTGCGCGGTGCGCGGTGCGCGGTGCGATCAGTGCGCAGTGCGATCAGTGCGATCAGTGCGCCGTGCGATTAGTGCTGCGAGTGGAGATTGGTGCCGAGGACTGGAATCGAACCAGTGACACCAGCATTTTCAGTGCTGTGCTCTACCAACTGAGCTACCTCGGCACGCCCCACGCGGGTTGGCAGAACCCCAATAATACCAACCCCCTGCAGCGTTCACAAGCCGCGCCCGTCACGCCGCCGCACCCCCCACCGAGCACCGAGCACCGAGCACTGAGCACCGCGCACCGCGCACTGCGCACTGCCGATGCTACTTCCAGTAGTACGCCCTGCCCTGCCCCCAGTTGATCGCGTACGTGCGGCCGTCGGCGCCGTGGAACAGACGGAACCCGGTGCTGTTCACGCGCGCCACGTCCACCGGCGTCCGAATCACCCGCGGCCAGAACTCGAGGCGGCCTGGCGGATCGCAGGTGAGCGGGCCGGACGTGATCTCGTCGCGGGTCAGCGCGCGGACGGCGGCTGCGTCCGACGGACGGAATGCAAACACGCCCCACTGCCGCCCGTCCGGCATGTAGCCGACGCGCAGGTCGGACGCCTCGGCGGGAACGCCCTCGGGCACCCAGCCGGCCGCGAACGCGCCGCCGCTGCGCGCCTCCGCCGCCGTGTTGAAGACCGCGAGCTTCACCCGCAGATCGCCGCACGCCGCCGCCAGCAGCACCAGCAGGACCACCGCCCACCGGCGCGCCTTCAACACCGCTCCCACGTGAGCTCGTGGATCAGCGCGGCGCCGTCTTTCCGCGTCACCGTGCTCAGGATCAACCGGTCCCCGTCGAACCGCATCTGCCGCACCTGATCGCCGCCGACCCAGGCGGGATTCAACGCTCCCTGCACGTGATGCACTACCGAGCGGCCGTCCGGCGCGACGTCATACGTGCCGAAGTACGCGATGTAGCCGAGGAACGCGGTTCGCGCCTGGTGTGCGTGCTCCGTGCCGGGCTCGACCGCCGGCCGGTCCGGACGCATCACTTGACCGGTCATGTTGCCGTTCGCGTCGTACGAGATCCGCCCGACAGCGTTGCCGTAAGGGCGCCCGGTTCGTCCGGCGGCGTCCTTCGTCTCGTACGACACCAGGCGCCAGCTGCCGATCAGCCGTTCCCTCATCGCGCGATCCAGTCCGCGTACAACTCGGGCCGGCGATCGCGCATGAACAACCGCCTGGCATGCGAGCGCGAGGCTGCGCCGAGATCCACGCCGGCGTAGAGCACCGCATCGCGCAGCGCCGGCGCGCGCGCGATGACGCGGCCGTCGGGGGCGCAGACGAACGACTCGCCCGAGAACGTCAGGCAGTCCTCGTCGCCGACGCGGTTGCACAACGCCGTGTAGTAGCCGTTCTGAAACGCCGCAACCTGGAGCTCGGCTTCGTAGAGCCCCTCGGGCCACTCGCCGACCGCGCCAGCCTGCGGGACCACGACCAGGTCCGCCCCGGCGACGGCCAGCGCGCGCATGTATTCGGGATAGTGGCGGTCATAGCAGATCGCGACACCGATGCGGCCGGCGCGCGTGTCGTACACCGGCGCGCCCGTGTCGCCCGGCGTGTAATACCCCTGTTCGTGGAAACAGGCGTACTCGGTGATGTGCACCATGCGGGTCCGTCCGAGCAGGCGGCCGTCGGCGTCGATCACC
Organism: Vicinamibacterales bacterium; assembly: GCA_035699745.1. Lineage (NCBI taxonomy): Bacteria > Pseudomonadati > Acidobacteriota > Vicinamibacteria > Vicinamibacterales > Vicinamibacterales bacterium. The sequence goes on along the minus strand of DASSPH010000037.1, from coordinate 3,259 downwards.
GGCGAGCAGTCGTACGCGCGCGCGCCGTCGCGCTCGTAGAGGTTGAGCACGATGACCACGCCGTGCCGGCGCGCCCGCTCGGCAAACGCCTCGGTCACCGGCCCGGGCACCGGCTCGGCCAGCCGCAGCGGATCCCCGTCGGCCGGACGCTGCGGGTGGAACCGCTCGAACGCGAGCTCGGCGAAGACGACGAGCGCCGCCCCCTGCGTCGCGGCGGCATCGACTGCCTCGAGGCCTCGCCGGACGTTGTCGGCCTTGTCGTGCGACGCGGATTGCTGGATGAGCGCGATCTTCACGCCGCGATCTTACCGCGGCTACGCCGTTTCCCAGCGGCGCGCGAACGTCCGCGCGAGCGCCAGGAACACGGCGGTCAGCGCGATCAGCACCGCCACCTGCGGCCACAGCGCCAGCACCGGCGCGTCGCGCCAGAAGACCTTCAGGTATCCGTCGAGCGCCCAGCCGTTGAACGTGAGCAGCCCGAGCTTCTGCATCGTCTCGCTCATGAGAAAGCGGGGGAACATGCTCCCGCCGAGCGCCGACATCGTCAGGATGATGATCGTCGAGATCGCCGAGAGCTGCGCGCGCGTGCGCGCCAGCGTCGCCAGCATCAGGCCGAATGCCGCGGCCGCGCCGGCAGTGACCAGCGTCATGATCAGGAACCCGGGCACGTGGCTGAACAGATCCAGACCGAACGCGACACGCCCCCACACGAACATCACCGTGAGCTGCAGCACGCCCACCAGCGCGAGGAACAGCCACTTGCCCACCAGCAGCCCGCTCATGCCGACCCGGGTGGAGAGGACGCGGTCCAGCGTGCCGGAATCCACTTCGTCGAGGAGCGTGCCGCCCCCGGCGGAAACGGAGAACAGCAGGAACATCACGCCGACGCCGGCGGCATAGAACGACACCAGGCTTTCCGATCGTCCCTGCCGCATCACGTCCACCGTCTCGACACCGACGCCGAAGCTGCCCGCCGCGCCGGCGGACGCGGCGCTGCCCGCTGCCGGTTTCAGCTGCGGCAGCCAGGCGTCGACGGCGCTGCGCTGTCCCGGCGTCAGCACGCCCGCGTGCTGCTCGAACTGCTGGATGCCCCCCTGCATCATCAGATCGGGCGCCGCGGTCATCGTCACCTTCTGCAGCAGTCCGTTGACCATCTGGGGCGCGACCGGATCGGACACGTCCGCGAGGAGCTGAATCCGCGGCGCTGCCGGATCGCGCGTGAACGCGGTCGCCGACGCGCCGATGCCCTTGGGCAGCACCACCGCCACGGGAACGTCGCCGTTCTTCACCAACTGTTCGGCGGCGGCGCGCGTCAGAGTGGCGCCCTGGCCCGCCTGGTCGGCACTGACGCGCACCCGAAGCGCCGTCTCCTGCTGCAGCCCGGCGACGATCCGCCGGCTCAGCTCGCTGCCGTCCTCGTCGACGACGGCGATGCGGACCCGCGACGTGCCGTCGCGCCCCTGATTGCCGAACACGGTCGCGAAGATCGAGAAGAAGAGGATCGGCAGGAGGAACGTCAGCGCCTGCGCGACGCGGTCGCGCTTGAGATTCGTCCAGCTCACCCGCAGCAGCGTCGGAATCATTCCCGCAGCTCCCTTCCGGTCAGATGAATGAACACCGCCTGCAGGCTCGGGCCGCGCACGTCGACGTCCTCGACGTCCCTGCTCTGTTGCGCCACCGCGGCGAGCAGGGCCGGCAGTTCGCGCGCGACGTTCGTCACCCGCGCCCGCAGCACGCGCGGATCGTCCGCGGCGGCGTCGACGCCGGGCAGCGTGGCCGGCAGCGGCGCGTTCACCCGGAGCGTCACGATGCGATGGCGTCCGACCGTGCGATCGACCAGCTCGGGCAGCGTGCCGGCGGCGATCACCTTGCCGTGATCGATGATCACCGTCCGCGAGCAGCGCGCTTCGGCCTCCTCGAGATGGTGGGTCGTGAGCAGGAGCGAGACGCCGGCGCGGGTGAGCTCGCCCAGCATGTCGTAAATCCGCTCGCGGCTCTGCGGATCGACGCCGACGGTCGGCTCGTCGAGCAGCACGACGCGCGGCCGGTGGATGACGCCGCAGGCGATGTTGAGCCGCCGCTTCATGCCCCCGGAGAACGCTTTCACCGGCTCGCGCGCCCGGTCGTCCAGCGCCGTCACCGTCAATGCCCACTTCACCTGCGCGTCGACGTCGCCGCCCCTCAGACCCTGCAGGCGCGCGAACGCTTCGAGGTTCTCGCGGGCCGTGAGCGACGGATAGATGGCGAGCTCCTGCGGGACGATGCCCAGCTCCGGCGGAGTCGTGCGCCCCGTCAACGGCGTGCCGAACAAGCGGATCTCCCCGGCGTCGAGCTGCACGCGCCCGGAAATGGCGCGGATGAGCGTCGTCTTGCCGGCGCCGTTGGGTCCGAGCAGCGCCAGCATTTCTCCCTCGCGCAGGGCCAGGCTGGCGCCGTCCAGCGCGGCGACGGGGCCGAACTTCTTGCGCGCCCCCTGGATCGTCAGGACGTCATGCATGGACATGTCGAGAGGAGGATACGGTCCGCGGCGGCGCGGGATCGGGGGTTCCGGCGAATGGCGGTGTGGGGGCGGTGAGCGGTGTCAGACGAACACCGACAACTTCCGAGAAGCTCGAGACAAGGTAAACTACCCCGCGCGGCGAAGCCGTAACCCCCATCGGATGAACAAGAAGGAGCTCAGCGAGCGCGACATCTGTACGAAGTTCATCACTCCGGCGCTTCGCGCGGCTGGATGGGATGAGCAGACGCAGCTGCGCGAGGAAGTCAGTTTTACGAAAGGGCGCGTGATCGTCCGCGGCAAGCTCGTCTCACGCGGCGCTGCCAAGCGGGCCGACTACATCCTCTACTACAAACCGAACATCCCCCTCGCTGTCATCGAAGCCAAGGACAACACCTGCGGCATTGGCGACGGTTTGCAGCAGGCCCTGGGCTACGCGCACACGCTGGACCTGCCGTTCGTCTTCTCGTCCAACGGCGACGGCTTCGTCTTCCACGATCGCACCGCCACTGAAGGCGACATCGAGCGAAATCTGGGCCTCGGCGAGTTCCCTTCCCCTGCGACGCTCTGGGCGAAGTACCGAGCGTGGAAAGGCCTCCCGGCCGAGGCCGATCCCGTCGTCCTCCAGGACTACTACGACGACGGGAGTGGTCGGACGCCGCGGTATTACCAGGCGAGCGCAGTCAATGCCGCCACCGAGGCAATCGCCAAGGGTCAGAACCGGCTGCTGCTGGTCATGGCGACCGGTACGGGCAAGACCTA